>JBGOVD010000264.1:0-4083 GCA_041477935.1 Dissulfurispiraceae bacterium
CTTGGGCTTTTGGCGAGTGGAGAACAGGCTGAAATTATGGAGATAAGAGAACGTAAAGGAAGTCAGACCTGCGAATGTAGTAAAGACAAACACAGAGATGAGCAGTACAGGATCGAAGATATGGGTATCCGTATCGGAAAGAGCATAGAAATGCTCAACAATGAAGGGCGTGGTCCCCTGTTATTAAAAGTGGACGAATCACGGATTGCCGTTGGACGCGGCATGGCAATGAAGATATTAGTCAGGAGGAATTAAACATGAATCTATCAATGCTTAAACCCGGCGAAAAGGGAAAAATAACAAAGATAGGCGCCCTGGGATCCCTCAAAAGAAGACTGATGGACATGGGGGTGCTCGTGGGCGAGGATGTGAAAGTTGAAAAAGTTGCGCCCTTGGGTGACCCCATCGAAGTGACGATCAAGCATTATAATCTCTCCCTCAGAAAAAAAGAAGCTGAAGGCATATCAGTGGAGGTGACAAAATGAGCGCGGAGTCACTATCAGAAGTTGTTAGAGGCCCGGTGCGGCCAGCGGCCAGAAGCCTGAGCGAAGAAAAAAGGACCGTTACCGTCGCCGTTGCGGCCAATCCCAATTCGGGGAAATCCACCCTCATCAATGCAATTGCGGGGACGAGGCTCCACGTGGGCAATTGGCCGGGAGTTACGGTAGAGAAAAAAGAGGCGGTGTTTGAGTACGAAGGGAAACTGATCAAACTGGTTGACCTGCCCGGCACCTACAGCCTCAGCCCGTACACGCAGGAGGAGATCATCACGAGGGACTATCTCGTTCATGAAATGCCGGACGTGCTTATCAATGTTGTGGATGCTACCAACCTTGAGAGAAACCTCTATCTAACGATCCAGCTTCTGGAGCTGGAAATTCCCGTCATCATGGCCCTGAATATTTATGACGAGGCGGAGAAGAAGGGCTATACGATAGATTCGAAAACGATGGAGGAGATGCTCGGGGTAAAGATAGTCCCGACCATAGCGACCAAAAAAGTGGGATTGCATGACCTGCTGAAGGCAGTTGTAAAGCTTGTAGACGACCCGTCTTCCCATCATCCGAAGAAATTGAACTATGGTGAAGACATCGAATCCGCAGTCAGTGCTGTTGAGAAACAGCTAAAAGACAGGTATCCATCCCTTGCGGAGAAATACCCGCTCAGGTGGCTCGCCTTCAAATTTATGGAGGAAGACGAGCACGTACAGAGTGCATTAAAGATCAGCGGTGATGTGTTGCTGATAGAGGATGCGGTTCGCCATCTTAAAAAGGCGCACGAAGAAGACATGGAATCCATTATGGCTGATGCGCGGTATGCGCAGGCTGCCGGGCTCACTCGCGAGGTCCTGAAAAGGCCCGAACTGAGGAAGATGGATCTGACTGAAAAGATAGACCGGATTGCCCTGAACAGGTTCCTTGGCATCCCGTTATTCCTTGCGGCCATGTGGTTCATGTTCAAGCTGACCTTCGATGTCTCAAAGCCCCTTGGGGATTGGATGAACGCCATGACCTTCGGTCCTTTCAAGAGATGGGCCGCGGCTCTCGTGGGACTTATCCATGCCCCTGCATGGATGTCCTCCCTTGTTACCGACGGCGTTATCGCGGGAGTGGGCTCTGTGCTCGTGTTTGTGCCTGTTATATTCGCCATGATGTTCTTTATCACGTTCCTTGAGGGAAGCGGTTATATGGCTCGCGCGGCTTTTGTCATGGACAGGGCCATGCATTCCATAGGGCTCCATGGGAAGTCATTCATTCCCATGCTTCTCGGATTCGGCTGCAATGTCCCGGCCATATATGCAACCCGCACGCTCGAGAACCAGAGAGACAAGGCGCTCACGGCCTTGCTCATTCCCCTTATGTCCTGCGGCGCGAGGCTGCCTGTATATGTGGTCTTTATCAGCGCGTTTTTCCCGGCGCATGCAGGCACGGTATTGTGGTCATTATATGTCATGGGGATAGCCCTGGCGATTGTTATGGGACTGATTTTCAAAAGGACCTTATTCAAGGGAGAGGCGCCTATGTTCATCATGGAATTGCCTCCTTACCGGTTGCCGTCCTTCAAAAGCCTCATGATCCATACCTGGGAAAAGGGAAAGCACTTTCTCATCAAGGCAGGAACGTACATCCTGGCCGTCTCGATACTTGTATGGTTCCTGTTGAATCTTCCCTGGGGCGTCGAGAACAAGAAGGATTCATACTTAGGACAAGTCGGCCAGGTGGCGGCCCCGGTGCTTAAGCCCCTCGGGTTCGGTAATTGGGAGGCTGCATCATCGCTCATGGCCGGTGTGATTGCCAAAGAAATTGTCGTGGGGACCATGGGTGAAATTTACGTTAAAAAAACGGAAGATGAAAAAAAGATTGAGCAGCCTGCATTCATCGACGATGTCAAAGAGATGGGAACTTCTTTTGCAGCCGCTCTGCGGGATTCGGCGAAGAACGTTTTCTCGACATTCAAAATATCAAGTCTTTCCGCTGAAGAGGACGAAAAAAGGGCTGGACTTAAATCCGTGATCCGGAACACCTTCACGCCGTTGAGCGCCTATGCCTTTATTACCTTCGTCCTCCTCTATATGCCGTGCGTGGTGGTTGCCATCGCCATGCGGCAGGAGTTCGGCACCTGGAAGTGGTTCGGCATTGCATTTGCTTATCAGACGGCCCTTGCATGGCTTATGGCTTTTGTCATTTACCAGGGCGGGACACTTCTGGGAATAGGAGGTTAATATGGGGTTCTCTGACGTTGTGTGGATGGTGTTGATCATTGCCGGAACGCTCTATCTTTTGTACCGGTCCGTCTGGAAGAAGAAGGGGCATTGCGCAGGATGCGATTCACAGTCCTGTGTATTAAAAAAGTACAAAAAGTAAGTTTGGTGTGGGGCAGGGTTGTTCTATCCTGCATGGGATAAATAGGGTAGTATCAAGGCAGAGGAATGTATGGAAATAATCAATTTTGGAGCATCTCAAGAAAACAGAAGATTATATGCTTTTGCCTCCACTTTGGCACTCATTACGATTGCCTACAACGTTATTGAAGGTATCGTATCCGTTTTTTTCGGCCTCGAAGACGGCAGCATGTCACTCTTCGGGTTCGGCGTGGACTCCTTTGTCGAGGTGATCTCGGGCGTAGGTATCTGGCATATGGTGAGAAGGATCAGGAACAACGGCAGCGAGAATCCGGACCGGTTCGAACAAACGGCACTCACGATCACCGGCGCCGGCTTCTATGTTCTGACTGTTGGCCTTTCGATCGTAGCTGCCGTGGATCTTTACCGGGGGCATAAACCGGAGTCAACGTTCTGGGGCATTGTTATTTCAGTTATTTCGATTGCATCCATGTGGCTATTGATCCATTACAAAGTAAAAGTCGGGAAGCAGCTCAACTCCGAGGCTATTCTATCCGATGCCGCATGCACCCGCGCCTGTTTGCAGCTTTCGATCGTATTGCTTATTGCAAGCGTGGGATACGAACTTACTCACATTGGCGGAATAGATTCTGTGGGAACCTTTGTGATCGCAGGCCTTTGCTTCCGCGAAGGGAAAGAAGCGTTTGAGAAGGCGAAAGCGAAAAGCTTTGCCTGCACGTGCGGCGGGGCCTGCAGCTCTGACGGGAAGTGACATCCAATCGTAAATTTAGTCGGTCGGCGATCACAGCCTGCACCAGATGTGAGCTAGAGCGGCTGTGGCGAAGACCGCAGAAGAGAACAACGCCGAGAACCTTCTTGTGATCAGGTCGAATGATCTTGCACGTACCTACATCGAGAACTGGCAGAGGCACAAGGAGCATTCGGAGAGTTACAGAGGAAGATAGAACCCTATCGGTAGCCCCCCGGCGCGCTCGCACAACGCTGGTATGGCTATTACCCGCGAGAACCCCCTCGGCGCGGGCTGGTACACGTTCAAAAGAATTTTTTCCCGCGCCGGGGGGCGTTAGGATCATCATAGCGCTCGCTGGGCAACGCTCGCTAAACCTTACACCCACAGCAAAGACAACCAACAGCAAAGAATGCTCTTGACAAGACCATCTCCCGTGAGTATCATATTAGTAACTACTCATATAAGTGAGCGCTGATGCTATGACCACAAA
>JBGOVD010000061.1:0-8435 GCA_041477935.1 Dissulfurispiraceae bacterium
CTCGCGCTGAACATGAAAGCCCTGGCCATATGCTTTATATAATGGACCACATCCGAATCGCCGGCGATAAATCCGCCGATCGAGGCCAGGGATTTACTATAGGTGCCCATAACAAGATCGACTTCGTTTTCGAGACCGAAATGCTCGGTTGTTCCTCTTCCCGTTTTTCCGAGGACACCGATGCCGTGGGCATCGTCGACCATCAGGCGGGCTTTGTATTTCTTGGCTATCTTCACTACGGACGGCAGGTCTACTATGTCGCCTTCCATGCTGAAAACGCCGTCGACTACGATGAGTTTGCCTCTTCCGTTGTTATCATCGAGGACCCTTTCAAGATCGGCCATGTCGTTATGCCTGAATCTCCTGACCTCGCCGTAGGAAAGCTTGCAGCCGTCGACAATACTGGCGTGGTCCATCTTGTCCATGATCACAACATCATCCTTGCCGACAATTGAAGAGATAACTCCGAGATTGACCTGAAATCCGGTAGAAAAGATAAGGGCCGCATCCCTTTTCATGAACTTCGCAAGTTTTTCTTCCAGCTGGACATGTATGTCCAGGGTCCCGTTCAGAAAACGCGAACCCGCGCACCCGGAACCATACTTCTTAATGGCCTCGATGGCCGCTTCTTTGACCTTCGGATGGTTAGTGAGTCCCAGGTAGTTGTTCGAGCCCACCATGATCATCTTCTTCCCGTCGATTATAACTTCGGGGTCCTGGGCACTCTCAATCACCCGGAAGAAAGGATAGAGACCAGCCTGCTGAAGCTCTTTCGCAATCGTAAACTTGAAGCACTTTTCAAATATATCGGTCTTTTCGGTCATAGCCAGTTATGGATTCTGTACCAGTCGGCAGTCCACTTAGCTCCTTCCTTTATTTTCACTTTTGGAGAAAAACCAAGTTTCTCCTTTGCCTTTGTCGCATCGCACGTCCAGTAGGGGTGCCGTATCTCCCTCATCTTGTCGGGATTGATAATACTGCATCCCGGCATCTTCTCGGCCAGCGCACCAAAAAGGGGCATAACGAATTTCGGAATCCCCAACTTTATCGGACTGCACTGCAGCGCCTTGGAAATGGCAGCGATGAGATCATCCGAGGAATAAATACCGCCATCGGACATAAAAAAGATCTCGTCTTTTCCTTCCTCTTTCAGCGCAGAGAGTATTATACCATGTACAAGGTCGTCAACGTATAAGAATGAATAGTACGATTTTCCCCAGTATGGAATCAAGCCCAATTTGACCATCTTGAAGATAACCAGCAGGTCCTTGTCCCTCGGCCCGTAAACAGCGGGGGGCCTGATGATCGTGAAAGGCATCTTTCCTTTTTGTTCGAGAACTATTTTTTCGCCGCCGAGTTTGGTCCTTCCATAGACCGAGACAGGTTGAGGTTCGCAATCCTCTATCAGCGGCCCGCCCTGACAGCAGGGACCGGCAGCGGCAAGGCTGCTCACATAAACAAAACGCTTGAGACCGGGGTTCTGTCGTTTCACTGCTGCTACAATATTTTCCGTGCCTTTCTCATTGACGCGGAATGCTTCTTCATCGGAAGGCGCCTTGGTGAGTCCGGCGAGATGAAATACATAATCGAAATCTTTCACTCCTGAGAGCGATTCAGGGTCAGTACAGTCCCCTCTCAGGAAAGATACATTCAGGCCTTCGAGGTATCTGAGGTTCGATGTACCTCTCGTGAGACAGGTTACTTCAAAGCCTTCCCTGATAAGGGCCTCAACAAGATGGCCGCCGATAAAACCTGTTGCTCCGGTAACAAGGGCTCTCATATGTTTTCTAATTTTAAGGAAAGCGGCTTCTTTTTTTCAAGGAAGGAACGACCGGGCATCCTTTCGGGGCTACTTTTTCCTGACCCTGATCTTCAGTCCGCTCACGGCTTCCACTGTTACCTTTTCGTCCTTTACGATGCTCGCGTCAGAATAGGCCGACCAGAACTCACCGTGAACCTGTACCATGCCTCCCTGCGGTCCGACATCAGATTTTGCTATACCTTCAAGTCCCACAAGCGCTTCGCTGCCGGTGGCATGTTTTCTCTTATGCGCCTTGTAGACAAGACGAAAAGTGATCACAAAGAAAAATGCCGTAATGAGAGCTGCGGGAATGATTATCGAAAGAGATACGCGCAAAAAAGGCATGGGCGATTCAAACAGCATGAGAGATCCCAGGGTTAAAGACACAATGCCGCTTACCGTAAGAAGACCGTACGAGGTCACCTTCACTTCCAGGAGGAACAGTACGATGCCTATGATAATGAGCAAAAGTCCGGCATAGTTCACGGGAAGTGTCTGGAAGGCATAAAACGCAAGCACAAGCGATATGGCCCCGATGATTCCGGGAAGAAGAGCACCCGGATTGGTCACCTCGAAAAAAAGTCCGTAAAACCCTAGCAGCATGAGTATATAGGCAACGCTCGGATCGCTGATGAGATTAAGGATTTTAAGCCGGAGGCCCATCTGCTCTTTAACGACCCCGGCTTTCGCAGTCTCGATCCTCTTATCGACACCTGCAACATTCACCGTTCTGCCATCGACTGCCTTAAGGAGAGAGTTCATGTCCTTTGCGACGAGGTCGATCACGTTATTTTTCAGTGCATCGTTCTCCGTAATTGAGACGCTCTTCCTGACGGCATCTTCCGCCCATACTGCGTTCCTTGCCCGCTGTCCGGCGATCGATTTTATATAGGCAGCGGCATCGTTAGCAGCCTTTTCAGACATAACATTGTCCATCTTCCCGCCTATGGAGACGGGATGGGCGGCACCAATATTTGTTCCCGGCGCCATGGCCGCGACATGTGCCGCGAGCGTGATAAATACACCCGCCGACGCCGCACGCGCACCGGCAGGGGCGACATAGACGATGACCGGGACGCTGCCGGCCATTATATCTTTGACGATGCTGCGCATAGATGTATCGAGTCCGCCGGGCGTATCGAGTTCAATGACCAACGCTGCGGCCTTCGCATTAGAAGCCTTTTCGAGAGACTTATGTATAAATTCGGCGGACACCGGATTGATAATACCGTTTACAGTAATGACAAGAACTTCACCTTCCCTTAATTCCTCCTTTTCTGCGAACCCATGTACGGGCGTAAAAACGCACATGAAAAATGCGATGAGAAACAGGGACAGGATTATACCCTTTTGACGAATATGCATGAGTAATTATACCACCGATTGCCTGCAGGGGCGTAATTCATTGCGCCCAACAAATTCATTGCGCCCGCCCTTTAGGGGTTCAGTCCCGCTCGGAACAATTACTGACCTCATGTATAGTATAATAAAAGGTATTTGTCCTTTGGACTACTGTAAAAAATGGAGGTATAAGATGGTTAAGATTTTTTATGACAAAGATGCTAATCTGGGCCTATTGAAAAAGAAGAAAATCGTAATTATGGGCTATGGCAGCCAGGGACATGCCCATGCCAATAATCTTAAGGAAAGCGGGATGGACGTAATCGTTGCCGAGACAAAAGGCGCCAACTGGGACAAGGCAGTTGCAGCCGGCTTCACCGTTTCGACAGCGGCTGAGGCAGCCAAGAAGGGCGATATCATCATGGTCCTGCTGCCGGATGAACTGCAGGCAGATGTTTACAAGAGTGAAATCGCTCCGAACATGAAAAAGGGCGTATATCTCGGTTTTGCCCATGGATTCAATATTCATTTCGGACAGATAGTCCCTCCCCAGGACGCCAACGTCTTCATGGTCGCCCCGAAAGGTCCGGGTCACCTTGTGAGGGCGGAATATTCTAAGGGCAGCGGCGTACCATGTCTGATCGCCGTGCATCAGGACCCTTCCAAGAATACCAAAGAGATCGCTCTTGCCTATGCTTCCGGTGTCGGCGGAGGCAGGGCAGGCGTTATCGAGACCTCTTTCAGGGAAGAGACGGAGACGGATCTTTTCGGTGAGCAAGTCGTACTCTGCGGCGGACTGACCGCATTGATCCAGGCAGGCTTCGAAACACTGACCGAGGCCGGATATTCTCCTGAAATGGCCTACTTCGAATGCCTGCACGAGGTTAAGCTCATCGTCGACCTTATATATGAGGGCGGTATTTCGACCATGAGATACTCGATCAGCAACACGGCCCAATACGGCGACCTCACGAGGGGGCCTCGCATAGTAACTGAAGAGACAAAGAAAGAGATGAAGAAGATCCTCGGCGAGATTCAGGACGGCAAATTCGCAAACGAGTGGCTGCTTGAATGCAAAGTGAACAAACCTACCTTCAATGCATTAACCAGAAAGGGTGAAGAGCACCCGATCGAAGAGGTCGGCGCAAAACTCAGGGCCATGATGCCATGGCTGAAAAAAGGCAAGCTTGTCGACAAGTCGAAGGCATAGGCTTGCTGCTTTTTCCGAGGTACTATGAAGTTTGCTGAAGAAGGCTATCCCTTTATCGGTTTTTTTGCCGTCATCACGGTAGCCGCGCTGTTCCTGCTGCCTGCATGGATAGCCTTCTTTCCGCTTATGCTGACTCTATTCATGGCTTACTTCTTCAGGGACCCCGACAGGACGGCCCCTGAAGAAGACGGCCTGTTCGTTTCACCTGCCGACGGCAAAATTCTTGTCCTTCAGACCGTCAGGGAATCCCAGTTCATTAACGGTGAAACGCTGCAGGTGAGCATCTTCATGTCGCCCCTCAACGTTCATGTCAACCGGGCGCCCTGCGACGGCGTCGTCGACAAAGTAGTACACACATCCGGGAAGTTCCTCTCGGCGTTCAAGCCCGAGGCATCGGTGCAGAATGAAAACATCGCAATGACGATGAAAACAAAATATGGCGCAATCCTGGTCAGGCAGATCGCGGGCTTCGTTGCACGCCGTGCAGTATGCAGGGTTGCTCAGGGAGATGTCTTGAAAAGGGGCGACCGCTACGGGGTGATCAAATTCAGTTCCCGTGTGGATATTTTCCTGCCGGCATCGACAGTTCCCAAGGTCAGGCTCGGAGAGAAGGTCACTGCGGGGGAGACTGTTTTGGGATACATCCCTAAGTAAAGGAGATCAGCGATATGGCTTTCAAAAAAAGAGACCCTAACCGCAAGCCGAAAAAAGGCGTCTACCTGTTACCTAATACCCTGACTCTTTGCGGCATGTTTTCCGGTTTCTTCGCCATACTTTCAGCCATCAACGGGGATTATTTGAATGCCGCATGGGCCATCATTATAGCCAACATCTTCGACGGCCTCGACGGCTGGATCGCCCGCCTTACGAACACATCAACGAGGTTCGGCATAGAGCTTGACTCGCTTTCCGATCTTGTCGCCTTTGGAGTCGCACCCAGCATCATGATGTTCAAGTGGGTGCTCTCTCCTTTCGAAAGAGTCGGCTGGGCAGCAGCCTTTCTTTTCGTAGCATGCGGCGCCTTGCGTCTTGCCCGCTTCAATGTGCAGACCGGCGCGCCCGGATCAAAGGCTTTCAAGGGAATGCCTATCCCGGCTGCTGCTACAATTCTGGCCTCGGTGGTTATATTTTATTACGACTTCTGGACGGGGGTGCCCGACAAGAATGCCTTCTTCCCGGTGATAACCATAGTCCTCTCTCTTCTGATGGTGAGCACCCTTCGCTATCACGGCGTAAAAGAGATCGATTTCAGGGAGAGAAAGCCCTTCTGGGCCCTGATTATTTTCGTCCTGGTGCTTTTCACTCTTCTTATCCGGCCGTCCACTGCGATCTTTATATTTGCAATGGCATATCTGGTTTGGGGCCTCATAGAAAATGTGTTCCTGTTATTCAAAAGAAGACGAATGAAGCGCGAAGGGCAGCTGGCCGCATCCGCCGAGTCAGATAACCTAGATGCAAATCATACCGGCGGCGGGGTTAAAAAATGAGAATCGTCAGGATATTCGACACTACCCTGCGGGACGGCGAACAGTCCCCGGGTGCATCTATGAATGTGGAAGAAAAGCTCCAGGTCGCACGCCAGCTCGTCAAACTCGGTGTTGATATTATAGAAGCCGGATTTCCCATCGCTTCGGTAGGTGACTTTGAAGCCGTCAGAATGATTGCGTCTGAGATTAAGGGTGCCACGATCGCCGGCCTTGCGCGGACTAAATTCGATGATATCGACCGGGCCGCCGAGGCCATCAAGCCTGCCGAGTCGGGAAGGATACATACCTTCATTGCCACCTCGGATATTCACCTTCAGCATAAATTGAGAATGTCCCGTGAAGCGGTACTGGAAGCCGCGATAAATGCTGTGCAGAGGGCAAGACAGCATACCGACGATGTCGAGTTTTCAGCCGAAGACGCCACCCGTTCAGATCGGGACTTTCTCGCCAGGATCACCGAGGCGGTAATCAAAGCCGGGGCGGGAACAGTCAATATCCCGGATACCGTCGGATACACCGTGCCGGAGGAATTCGAAGAACTGATCAGGCACCTCATGAACAGGGTGCCGAACATAGACAAGGCCGTTATCTCGGTCCATTGCCACAATGATCTTGGCCTTGCGGTCGCGAATTCCCTTGCCGCTATCCTGGGAGGCGCAGGCCAGGTTGAATGTACCATGAACGGGATCGGTGAGAGGGCAGGCAACGCCTCGATGGAAGAGATAGTTATGGCGCTGAAGACAAGACCTAAATTTTTCGATGCAGACACCAGCATCAAGACCCAGGAGATCTACAAGACAAGCCGTCTCGTCTCGAAAATCACAGGAATCGTCGTCCAGCCGAACAAGGCCATTGTCGGGGCCAATGCCTTCGCACACGAGGCAGGCATACACCAGGACGGTTTCCTGAAAGAGCGCTCAACATACGAAATCATGAAGCCGGAGGATGTCGGCATTCCGCAATCGAAGCTTGTCCTTGGAAAACATTCAGGCAGGCATGCCTTCAAGATGCGGCTGCATGATCTCGGCTATGAACTCGACGAGGCCGATCTGAACAGCGCGTTTGAAAAGTTCAAGCGTCTGGCCGACCAGAAGAAATATATCTTTGATGAAGACATCGAGACCCTTGTTTCGCAGGAGGTTTCCAAGGTGCCGGAAGTCTATGCGCTGCTGGGACTCTCGGTATCAAGCGGGACCTATGTCAGGCCCTCGGCCACCGTAAAGATGTCTGCGCACGAACAGACAATCGAGCGGACAGAGAGCGGCGACGGTCCGGTTGATGCCGTCTGCAAGGCAATCGCGGTAATCACCGGGACGAAGAGCAGCCTGCTCAAGTTCGACGTAAAAGGGATTACCGGTGGTACCGACGCACTCGGCGAAGTCGTGGTAACACTCGAGGAGAGCGGAAGGCCCGTCAGGGGGCAGGGCGCTGATACGGACATCATCATCGCTTCGGCTAAGGCTTATATCAACGCGCTCAACAAACTCGAAATCAGGAAACTCAAATAGAACTGTTACCTATCGAGCACTTCCCGTACTTTTCTCAAAAGCACGGCAGGCGAAATGGGCTTTGAAATAAAATCGAAACCTTCTTCAATGATCCCGCTCCTGTGCATTATTTCAGCACTATATCCGCTCATGAACAGCACCTTCACATCCGGCCTGAGCTGCCTGATTTCCTCATAGACCTCCAGGCCGCTCTTCTTCGGCATCACGACATCCAGGAGAAGCAGCTGGATCTCCTTACCCTTTTCTTTGAAGATACCCGAAGCCTGCTCGCTGTCCGCTTCAATAACCTGATAGCCCGAATCAGTAAGGACCGCTTTAACAAGGTTTCTGACATTCTCATTGTCCTCGGCAAGTAAAATGGTCTCAATGCCGCCCCGGGGCGGCGGCAGGGTTGCCGATTCTTTTTCAGTTGCGCGAATTTCATCGCTCAGGGGCAGGTATATCTTGAACGTCGTCCCCTTGCCTGGTTCGCTGTAAACAAGGATATTGCCGTTATGCTGTTTTATGATTCCAAATACTATCGATAGCCCCAGACCGGTGCCCTTCCCCACCTCCTTGCTGGTGAAAAAAGGTTCAAAGATATGCTCCTTCGTCCTTTCATCCATGCCTGTCCCGGTATCGGATACCGAAATCAGGGCATACCGACCGAGTTGCGAGTCGATATGGTTTTTTGTATATTCGCCGCTGATGGCTGCAGCCTCGGTTTCTATCGTCAGGATACCTCCATCGGGCATGGCATCCCTTGCATTTGTCGCCAGGTTCATCAAAACCTGCTCGACCTGTCCGCTGTCGGCTATGGCCATCAAATCTGCGTCTGCAAAAACTGTTTTAAGTTCGATATCCGCGCCCAACACCCTGACAAGCAGTCCTTCGACCCTTCTCACAATATCGTTGATATTAACGGGCCTCGGATTAATAATCTGCTTTCTGCTGAAAGCGAGCAGGCCCTGTGTCAAATGTGCGGCCTTCTCAGAAGACATGAGGATATTGTCGACATATTTCTTATAAGGATATCCTTCGCCCATCTTGTCCTTCAGGAGGCTTCCGTACCCCATTATCGCCATCAGGATGTTGTTGAATTCATGAGC
>JBGOVD010000375.1:0-2818 GCA_041477935.1 Dissulfurispiraceae bacterium
AGCCCGTTCTTCTGAACTCCTGCGCCAACAGCAACAGGCCAAAAGCGTTTTGGGTGGCATGCCGAAGGAACAGGAAGAATGGACAAAGCTTCAAAGAGACAGGAACGTTTATCAACACATATACGACGATTTGCTGAACAAGCTTGAAACTGCCCGTGTTTCGAAGGACCTCGAACTTACCGACAAGGGCACTACATTCAAGATAATAGATCCCGCGACAGCGCCCTTATCGCCTGTTAAGCCCGACAGGGTCATGTTCATATTCGCCGGAATATTCTTGGGCATTGCATCCGGTGTGGGATCAGCCTTGGGCGTGGACTACCTTAATCAATCATTAAAAGATGAAGATGCTATCGAAACACGTCTCAATTTGCCGGTGCTTGTCGCAATTCCATCGGTACTCGTTGAGGAAGATTTGGTGCAGGAGAAACGCCTCGACAGAAAAGTCATGATCGCGGCATCCGCATATTCTGGTTTCATTCTCTTATTATTACTGAAAGAAGTGTTGTCTAAATATCTTGGCATTAGTTTCATGAGTTTTTAGAGGGGGGGGAATACTGTGAGCAGAATCGAAAAAGCCTTGGAACAGGCGGTCCGCATGAGGGAATCGGTCAAGGATTCTCCTTCGGCTCCCGAAAGCATAATAGAATCCGCAAATAAAGCATCCGTCCTGCCGCAATTCCAGATCAAGGATTCCATTATCGATCCCGCCAGGGTTGATCGCCATATCGTGTGCATTACAGATCCGCTTTCGGCCTCCTCCGAGCAGTACCGCAAACTGAGGGCCCGAATCATCACAGCCACAAAGCCGGATTTTCAAAATACCATAATGGTGACCAGTGCAGATATCGGGGAAGGGAAATCAGTAACCTCGATTAATTTTGCAGTTGCACTGGCCCAGGAGATTGATTATACAGTTCTTCTGGTAGATGCGGATTTAAGGAAACCGTCGATCCATCAATATCTGGGAATTCAGGCCGGCCTTGGTTTGAGCGACTACCTGTCCGGTAAGGTTGAACTGTCGGATGTCCTGGTAAATACAGGGATCGGCAAACTCGTGCTGCTGCCCGCGGGCACTCTGTCTCCGAATCCGGCTGAACTCCTGTCGTCCAACCGGATGAGGGAACTCGTGCAGGAGATGAAGCACCGGTATGGAGACCGGTATATTATATTCGATACCTCGCCGGTGCTTGTATCGGCGGATGCGATCTCGATGAGCGGCCTTGTCGACGGAGTGCTTTTCGTCATTCAGGCGGCCAGGACCACTGAGAGGACGGCCAGGAAGGCGATCAGTCTTATTAATAGCGCCCCCATTCTCGGCGCTGTATTCAACAACGTGCCTGACTACCTGGGCAAAAATCTTCATCCGTATAACTATTATCGGTATGGGCAGGACGCCGAGCAATTGACAACAGCCAATAGCGGGAACCATAAATAATGTACGCCTCCTTTTTCGGCTTGAATTGCAATCCGTTTCAGCTCACACCCGATCCCGAGTTCCTTTTCCTCGGCAAGGACCATAAAAAGGCCCTCACTTACCTGAATTACGGAATATCGACGAACACGGGATTCATCCTCGTCACTGGAGAAGTCGGGACCGGAAAGACCACCCTCATCAGGAAGATATTAAAGGGCTTAAAAAAAGATGTTAAAGTGGCGCGCGTCAACAATACGCTTGTAAGCTCCGAGCAGCTTATATCCATGATCAATGACGATTTCGGGATCGATACCAAGGGCAAGGACAAGACGAGGATGCTCAGGGACCTCTCCGATTTCATCATTGAGCAGTATGCTCAGGGCTTCAGAACGGCACTCATAATCGATGAAGCGCAAAATCTGTCTCCCGACCTGCTTGAGGAAATCCGGCTTCTTTCGAACCTTGAGACCGACAAATCCAAACTTCTCCAGATCATTTTGCTGGGACAGCCGGAATTGAAAAATACCCTCGCTGTGCCTGAACTGAGACAACTGAGACAGCGAATCAGTATCAGCTGCCATATCAATCCACTCGGCAGGTCCGAAACCGAAGAGTATGTTCTGCATCGTCTCGAAATCGCCGGCAACAGGGAGGCCGTTACCTTTCTGGGCGGCGCAATGGACGCTCTCCATGCGGCTACCCGCGGCATTCCGCGACTCATCAACATTTTTTGCGACTTCCTGCTGTTAGCTTCATTTACCGAAGAATCGAAAGAGATATCTGTAGACATGGTAACCGAAGTGGCGGCAGATATCGATTCCGAAGACCGGTACTGGGGCGATACCCCGCTGGAAGTCGAAAAAGACAACGGGACGTTACAATCCGTCCTGAGGAGGCTTGATAATATCGAGTCAGCCATGCGCAGTCAGATCAGCTCGAACGTTGATGTCCAGGAGATCGCAGCGAAATTAGCCAATATGGAGGACATCATTGTTACGATGGTCGATAAATCCAGGTCCGGGCCGCAGGGGCAATCTTCTTCCGGCGGCAATGCATTGATACAGGCCATTCTGCGTGAGATTGAAGACATTAAAAAGAAACTTGTCGAACTTGAGCATAAACCGTTTTTGTCCAGCGAGTCCCCCGGACAGAAGCCCAAAGCTTTCTGGTCGCGAATATTCAACTGAGAAATCAAACCCTATGTGCGGAATAGCGGGCATATTAAACATTCATCGAGAAGCAAATATTTCCATGGAGTTGCTTGAGGACATGATTGCGGCATTGCGTCATCGAGGTCCCGACGGGTTCGGCTTTTACAAAGATAATAATGTCGGACTGGCCCATGCCAGGCTGAGCATCATCGATCTTGAGGGTGGCAGCCAGCCTATGCACAATGAAGAC
>JBGOVD010000111.1:0-6677 GCA_041477935.1 Dissulfurispiraceae bacterium
CGTAGTTGGCAGCCCTTATTTTTTCTCCCCTCTTCCCCTTTAAATCAGCTCCCCTGTGAACACTGACAATTTCATTGTTCATTATGCGCTTGGCCCCGAAAACAGTGGAGACCGGATTCGTCAACGGGAGCATGAAATCGCCTTGATAAAGCCTCGGACCAATTTGCATCCAGATCTCGTTGAGCTTCTTTTCCTCTTTCTTGGCCCTGGCCAGATCCTCCGGGCTGAGAACGACCTTGCTTTTCGGAAGTTTCATTCGCAGTTCGGGGAAGTCCGGAGTCCGGACCGACAAGGTAAGAGTCAGCCGGTCAGGTCCGGAATTGATTATAATGCTTTTTTCTCCCGGTACGGTCTCGATTCCAAGGGCTCCGATACCGAAAGCACATCCCTCGCCGCATCCCGTAAGAGGGACGTCTATCCCTTCAACAAAAACAGAAAATTTCTGTGAAGGCATAACGTCTGACAGTCTCACTATGAAAGCATCGCCGGGAAAGAGATCCCGGGGCTCAACATCGGCATGTATAGCAAAAGCTGACGATGCGCAAGTAAAAACGGCAACAAAAAGGGCAAAGCATTTTAGAAATCTAGTCATCCGTTATAGTGATTTCCCGTGCGCTGAAATAGATGACTCCGTTTCTCTCTGTAAGGTTGATATTCACACGCTCCATGTCGATACCGGGCTGGTCATAAGAGAGCAGATAGCCTATAGGCTTTTCCTTGTAGGATACTACTTGCGTGGTAATTGTCCTTGTCCCCTTCTTTTCTCTCATAAAAGACATGGCCTCTGCATAAGAGGCTGATGATCCAGTAATCTCGTCGGAATATGGTTTGACCTCGACTTCGACATCAGGCTTTTTCAGAAAAACGGCCCTTGATCTCTCGGACATGCCCGCTACGAAGAAATAGGCTTCGTAGCTTATGGAAGGGATGCTCTCCTTCCTGTCGAGATCGCGGGTCCCGATAGTCTGGACGCATCCTGCGATGAGAAATGGAAATAAAAGTAAGCCGAGTTTCTTTATCACGAACGTCTGCCTCCTGAAAGATAGTCTCCCAGCATGCCCCTGCTGTGCTCGTCGTCGTGACAATAAACACAGAGATTTTCCCAGTTGGAGCCGTCGGGAGGATTGTTTTTTGAATTGCTGTCCTTATGATGGACGGTAAGCAGATGCCTGTTCGTATGGTCGAATTCCCTGCCGCATTTGGCACAGATGAGACCGTGTACCCGCAAGGACTGTTCGCGGTAACTGGATGTCGGAGAAGAAGCCTTTTTCAATTCAGCTATGATCTCGGAAGCGGGCTTGTCGGACGCCTTTTTCATGGGCTGCGGTCTTTTGGAACGGAAACGGTTTGCCATAGAACTGATACCTCCCTCGGAATTCTTTATTATAAAGGTTCTTCATCGATCATTTAAAGACCGGACTTCAGAGGAAGATTTTTCTTGGTATTATTTTTATAAGATGCCTGACAGCGTACTGATACGGTGCAAACATTGCGGCACAGTCAATCGTGTACCCGCCGACAAATTGCGGATGCATCCGAAGTGCGGGAAATGCAAAGTTATACTCACATTTCCCGAGTCGGCCGTCGAGGTGACGACGGCGGGTTTTGAGGACGAAGTAGCAAGATGGCCCGGCGCTGTCCTCGTTGAATTCTGGTCGCAGACATGCGGCATCTGCATGTCACTGATGCCGACTATTTATGACATCGCGAGACAGAGGGCAGGCAATCTCAAGGTTGTACTGATCAATGTGGAAAGAAACCCTTTCCTGGCTAACCGCTTCAAAGTGCTCTCGCTGCCGACGTTCATCATCTACAAGAACGGATCCATGATAAACAGGCTTGACGGGGGCCTGGCCAGGGCAAGGCTGGAAGAGTGGATCGATGCCTCCACAAGCCTCTCTTTCCACTTCTGATCGCGATTACTTTGTCAGTTCGTCGACCTCTCTTTTCCCTTCTGCGAGTTCATTCTCCTGCTCCTTGTCAAGCTTCATCAGCAGTGCCTGGAATTCGCCCACATGGGTCTTTTCCTCTTTTGCCACATCCAGCAGCACGATCTTCAGACTCTTGTCCTTAGTCATTGCAGCCAGCTGCTCGTACAGATTGACCGCATCCAGTTCCGCAATTATCGCGGTCCGGAGAATTTCCCTGTCACGGACGTCCTGCGGAACCTTCTCAAGGTCTATCGGTATCATAGAAAGCATTCTCCACCCCTCCAAGTCCTTATTATTGGCCCCCTAATAAACAAATGGACCTGCGTCATCTATTCTAGTGATAGTATCCTCTACTGCGCAAGGTCCGCTTCGACTTCGAGTGTTATCGTCAGGTTTTTTCCGACTACGAATCCTCCGCCTTCCATACCGACATTCCAGGTCATTCCGAATTCCTCTCGGTTGATCTTCGCCGACGCGCTGAATCCATAACTTGTCCCCGGCTCGAAAGGGTCCTTCACGGGGCCGGAATATTCGGCATCGAGAGATACCGCGCGTGTGATGCCCCTTATGGTCAGTTCTCCGAAGACAATGAAATGCCGCGGACCGGCGGGTTCGACCCGTATGCTTTTAAAGGTCATCTTGGTATGCCTTTCGACATCAAGAAAATCGGCACTCCTGAGGTGCTCGTCGCGTTTCCCGATGCCGGTGAAGATGCCCGACGCATCTATTTCGACATCTATCGTCGCCTCGCCGATGTCCTCCGGGTCGAAGGTAATTACACCGGATATACCGTTGAACTGCCCGCGGACATTACTGATCATCATATGCCTGACATGAAACGCTGCGACCGAATGATCGGGATCAATCTTCCAAAGTGCCATAACCATGTCTCCTTTTAATCCTGATTGACAGGCTGCCGTTCAGCAGCCCGAATTGTTAATAGGATATCTGCTTCTCGGCCCGGCGACAATGCACCTTAAATAGGCGAGGCAAAAAAACACGCAACCCAGAAATGATGATTGCAGCAATTAAAATATGGTAGATTAAACAATCTGCTGCATAAACAGACGGGTGGGCTGCAGATAGGGGTGCCGGCATGAATATGCGGCGGGTTGATGGAAATGAATTGATGTACCGATGCCGCGGGAGCCATTAAAGCCCGGATGTCATGGGCTTTAATGTATAGGTGGTTGGTGCGATGGACTCTGAAAGCCGTACCGTATCAGGCAGTGCCCTTCTCAAACTGCAGACAAAGCGGATATCCAGGAAGAAATATCTCGGTCACGTTGTTACTCTCATCAAGGATTGGAGCGGTTGCGACTGCGTCGGCGTGAGGATTAAGAACGAAGACGGGACCATTCCGTATGAATCCTATACCGGGTTCAGCGAGGAATTCTGGAAAAGCGAAAACTGGATCTCGACAAAAGAAACACAATGCGCATGTACCCGGGTGATGACCGGTAACCCCGATTCGCTGGACGAACCCTATTTGACCAATTTCGGGACCTTCCTATGCAACGATACCAGACCTCTTATCGCCGGACTCCCGGCTGAGGACAAGTCGGGCTTCAGGTGGACATGCGTTAAGACCGGCTACAGAACGATCGCTATTATTCCCATCCGGTACGGGCCGAATGTTGTCGCCGCCATTCACCTTGCCGACGAAAGAGAAAACTTGCTGCCCGGTGAGAAGATAACCGCTATAGAGTCGGTCACTCCTCTTATCGGCGAGGCGATTCAGCGTTTCGGCGTGGAGGATAAATTAAGAAAGAACTACTCAATGCAGCGCGTAGTTAACGCCATAATGCGCATGTCCCTTGAAGATGCCGGCATGGAGGAAATTCTGGGCAAGGCACTCGAAAAGGTCCTTTCGATGTCGTGGTTCGCCTTTGAACAAAAGGGCTGCATATTTCTCGCCAAGGACCAGCCCGGAATGCTGGAGATAGTAGTACACAAAGGGGTTTCGAAATCTCTGCTGAAGAAATGCTCGCGAGTCCCTTTCGGAAAGTGCTATTGCGGAAGGGCCGCAGCCGAACAGGTCTCCGTATTTTCAACGAAGCCCTGTGCAGATGAAGACGAACATGGCCAAAGCCATTACTGTCTTCCGATCATCAGTTCCGGGAGTGCGATCGGGGTACTGAATTTCTTTTTGAAGGAAGGGCAACAGTTAAATCCCAAGCACAAGGAATTCCTGTCGACTATCGCCAACGTACTGGCTGGTATAATTATGCGCAAACAGGCTGAAGAGAAACTCAGAACATCGCGTGAGCAGCTGCGTCAGCTGGCGACCCACCTGCAATCTTCGAGCGAAGACGACAGAACGGAGTTCGCAAGGGAGGTGCACGACGAGCTGGGGCAGGCGCTTACCGCCCTCAAGATGGACATGTTCTGGATACGGAACAGGCTTCCCGAGGGGAAAAAATCGCTTATCGTCAAGGCCGACGAAAGCCTGGCTCTCATCGATTCCACTATCAGATCAGTAAGGCGCATATGCACTGAATTAAGGCCTGATGTCCTCGACCACCTAGGCATCGTCGCTGCCGTAGAATGGCAGATAGCGGAGTTCCGCAAACGGACCGGCATCAGCTGCGTGCTGAAAATCAAGCCTCGCGACATCAAAATAAATAGAGATCTGTCTATTATCGTGTTCAGGATTATCCAGGAGGCCCTCACGAATATCATCCGCCACTCAGACGCAACTGAAATGGATTTTGCCATGGACTGCACTGATGATTCCCTTTCGTTCAGGATAAGCGATAATGGGAAAGGCATCCCAAAAAAAGTGCTTCATGGTCCAAAATCCTTCGGACTTATGGGGATCAGCGAGAGGGTTCGCTCGTGGAACGGCACTCTTCGCATCGAGGGTGCGCCGGGCAAGGGAACGACCCTTTCGGTAGCCATACCTCTTGGCGATATTGCAGCCTGCAATATGGACAATGGCAAGCCCGGCAAGGCCCAGGCCGGTAAGAGAGTTTATGACGAAGGTGACGGATGGAAGAAATAGACGAGCTCATCAGACACTACCATCTTGAAGAAGATAATGAATATGTCATCATTCCGTTTACGGGGAATGACGGCAGAAAGAAGCGCTGTTTTCTGCTCAAGAGACGATTCATCCGGATCGTCTTCCCGGAAGGCCATTTTGTCGATTACCCTTTGACCGAAGCGATAGAGGCTACCGTCAAATACCCGGACATCCGCCTCAGCGAGGCGATATACCTGCTTCATAAAGAAGCTGTAGAACAGGCCGCACTTAGCGGTGATAAACATGATTCCGGCCTTGATCCTGCAAAGGCCGCACTATAAGTGGAATTTCGTATTAAACAATCCTGTCGGGTGTTCGCAGCGATAATATCGATCATCGTTCTGTGGTCCGGATGCAACACCGAGGCCATCTCCGAAACCAGGAGAAAAGTAACTCTGTTCCCCTTTAACGATCTTGCCGCCTCGAAGCTTGACATCAAATCCACATCGATTGTTGCCGCGGAGCTGGCGAAAAACAGCTTCATCGAGCTTGTGCCCGCAGAGGTTGTTAGAAAGGAGATCCTGACCATCAACCCCGACTTCCTCTGGACCGAGAAAAAAGGGGGTAAAAATACCGGCAGCATCCCCTGGCGGATTCAGCCTGCCATAGTCAAAAGGATATCCCGCAACCTGAACTCCGATTATTCCATTTTCGGGGACATCTCCTTGCATGGCAAAAAATGGGAGGTCAAGGCGTCCATCGCGGATTCCGATGCCGCAGTGCTAAAGGGTTTCACCATAACGGGAGAAAACCGGGACGATATGAACAAGAAACTCTCCAGCCTCGGACGTGACATTTCAAAATTTTTCGGGCGCGAACACCGCGAAACCATAGTGGAGTCAGCTGAAGAAGAAGTTAAAAGATATCTCGGACGACTCGTCGACCTGCCGACCGCGGTAGGCAAGATAGAATCCATGTCGGCATCCTACCGCGATCTACTGCCGCTTCGCGCCATACTCCTCGATCTCTACATGCGGGACAAGGAAATATATAAAAACAAAATAATCCCCTCCGCCGCGAAGATAATAGAACTCTACAATCCTTCCAATGGAAGTGATACGAGGTATCTTTTGTCACGATATCTCGATCCCTATGATGTATTAGCGAACGAATATGAAAAGCAAGGGGCCGTTAAGAGAGCAATCGAGATCCGCGAACGGGCTCTGCGGGAGTTCCCTTTCTTTTCCGGAAGGCATAAGAAGGCAATAGAAGCGCTTAAGAGCAGGTAGAAGTTAAGCTCGTTCTCAAGTCCTTGGGAACCAGGTCGTTAACAATGTTCTAAGTTTCACAAATGCCGGATCAGAGCAACGTTCAATACTAACTCTCTTTGCAAGCTGCAAGAAAAGAGATGATGACCGTGCTTTCTGAACTTTTCTCAATGCTTCTTCCATTGCTTCCTTGGGAGGGACAGGCTTGTTTTGATTCTCGCTTAAGAAGCCTTGCATTTTTAACCAGTCTCTCAATTCGGGCTGTTTCCCTGCCCACCCTAGCACAGAATCGACGTGAGGTGAATCAGACCATACCCAATTTTCAAGCTCGGGGTCAATAACAATAGCCGCTGCCCGATTAGCCCAACCGGAATCGGCAAGTTGAGATTCTATGTCATTTTCCAGGATAGTTCTTGACTCCTGTTCTCTCCCGCACCCTTCATGATCAAGCATTACTAGTGCATGGTAATACCGATTCACGAATGGACGCAAAAAATCACAACTATGCAGAAG
>JBGOVD010000222.1:0-4556 GCA_041477935.1 Dissulfurispiraceae bacterium
ATATGCCGAGGGTGAAAAATGGCAGCAAATCATATACGTGGCACGGCCAGAAAAGCGCACGGTATATGCTGAAAGACACCTGCGTCAAGTGCCATCCGTACTGGACCGCAAAGGAGGCCGAATACCAGGTCGATTCGGTTCAGAACTACATCAGGGGGAAGATGACCAAGGCGGAGTTCTGGCTCGGTCAGTTCATCGATACCTTCGCAACAGCAAAAGCTAAAGGCGTACCGGAAGAGACACTTGTTGAGGCAAGGAAACTCCACGACACGGCCCATACCTATTGGGAATGGTGGACTGCTGAAAACTCCGACGGGTTCCATAATCCCGATGCTGCGAGGGAGTCTTTGACGCGGTCCATCGATGCATCACAGAAGGGAATAAAGCTTCTTACAGAGGCGATGGCTCCGAAGCCGGCTGCGGCACCGGCGAAATAGAGTCATAACCCCTCCTGCCCTCTCCTTTCCGCCTCAGGCGGATTAAGGGGAGGGATATATCCCCCCTCTTGGGTTAAGAGGGGAGAGGGGGAGTTACTGAAAAGATTTCTTCACTATGGAGGCATGATCATGACAATTAAAAGGCTTACTATTTTCTTGTTGATTCTTATATTTTTTCCCACAATCTCTACCGCCGCCGCGAAGAAACATCCGGCCGTTCCTTCAGACCAGGCTTGCGAAGAATGCCACGCACAGGAGGCGCAGGTATGGGAAGACGGCAAGCACGGTCTCATGGGGGTGAAGTGCGTAGTTTGTCACGGCGACACGGGCAAGAAATTCATAACGCGACCGGCATCTGAACGCTGTGTGGGCTGCCACTCCGGGCAGGTGGATGGTACAGCGGAAGGTCACAAGATTAAGCAGAAGAACTGCTGGACCTGTCACGACGGCCATTCGCTGAAGCTGGAATCCGCGAAATAGAATCGACAAGGAGGGAATACGATGGAATTTACAAGAAGGCAACTGCTCAAGTTTTCGGCGGCGATTGCGGCAGCATCGGCCATAGGGCTGGATCTGCCGCTGCCCAAGGGGATCGAGGCTGCAGTGCAGGCCGACAAATGGGTTAAGGGGGTATGCCGTTACTGCGGCGCCGGCTGCGGTGTATATGTCGGTATCAGGGGGGGCAAGGTAGTTACAGTAAAGGGCGACAAGGACAACTGGAACAAGGGGCTCTTGTGCATCAAAGGTAATTTTCTAGCTCCCATACTCTATGCCTCCGACCGCGCGAAATACCCGCTTCTGAGAAAAGGCGACAAGTTCGTGCGCATCTCATGGAAAGAGGCTATGGACCTCATGGTCTCGAAATTCTCCGATTCGATAAAGAAGAACGGCGTCGACTCTGTCGCCTTTTACGGATCTGGACAGGCTTACACTGAAGAATCATACTTTATAAGCAAAGTCTTCAAGGGCGGACTTGGGACTAACAACATAGACGGTAACCCGAGGTTGTGTATGGCTTCGGCAGCAGTCGGCTATGTCACCACCTTCGGTAAGGACGAACCGATGGGGGCTTATGACGACATCTATCATGCCGACTGTTTCTTCCTCATCGGTTCCAACATGTCCGAGGCCCATCCGGTAATATTCCAGATGCTCAACGAGCGCAAGACAAAGGGCAAGGACATAAAGCTGATCGTAGCGGACCCGAGAAAGACCCTTGTGGCAAAAAAGGCCGATCTTCATATGACCTTCGTTCCGGGGACCGACCTGGCAATTCTGAATGCCATGGCCCATGTGATCGTAAAGGAGAACCTCTACAATAAAAACTTCGTCGGCAAACACACGGTCTTCAAAAAAATGGTGAATCCGGGGCCGCCTCCGAAGATCGACAAGATGACCTGGGACGATTACGTCAAATTTCTTGACGAATATACACCCGAAATGGCTGAGAAGGTGTCCGGTTGCCCGAGGGAGGACATCGTAAAGGCTGCGCAGTGGTTTGCCCAGTCCAAGGCGACTTCCAGCTACTGGTGCATGGGGCTTAACCAGAGGACGCGGGGTGTATGGGCGAATAATCTTGTTCACAACCTGCACCTGCTGACTGGGCAGATATGCAGGCCGGGGGCCACGACATTTTCTCTCACCGGGCAGCCCAATGCATGCGGAGGCGTCAGGGACGGAGGTCTGCTCAGCCACCTGCTTCCATACGGCAGGCTTATTGTGAATGAAAAAGACCGTGAGGAGATGGAAAATTTCTGGGGCGTTCCCAAAGGAAGGATCAATCCCAAACCGGGTCCGACTGCAGTCGAGATGTTCAGGGCCTTCAATAAGAAAGATATTAAATGCCTGTGGATTGCGTGTACAAACCCGGGTCAGAGCCTTCCCAACCTGGACGTATACCGAAAAGGGATGGAGTCGAAGGACACGTTTCTTGTGGTGTCGGAGGCTTATCATCCTTCGAGGACTTCGGAACTCGCCGACCTCGTTCTGCCTGCAGCCTTGTGGGTAGAAAAAGACGGAACATATGGACAGTCGGAGAGACGGTATCAATATATAGAAAAGGCAGTCGAACCGGTCGCGGAAGCGAAGCCTGACCTTCAGGTCATGATAGATTTCGCGAACAAACTTCTTAAGTCGCTGGGCAGGGAGGCCGAGGCGAAAAAGCTTTTTGCACATAAAAATACCGACGATGTCTGGACCGAGATACGGGCGGCTTCAAAGGGTACGGCATATGACTTTTCGGGCATGACACGGGCAAGGCTCAGAAAGGCTCATGGCATGCAGTGGCCGGTGCCGACTGAAGACCACCCGGGAACGGTAAGGAGATACACGGCGAAATATGGTGACGTGCTCGTGAAGAAATTCGATCCGCAGGCCGACGATATATCATTCTACGGGGCCAAGGCCGACGGCAACAGGGCCACGATCTGGCTCAGGCCGCACGTCGGGCCGGCAGAACCCGCAGATGCCCAGTACCCCTTTGTGCTGACTACCGGCAGACAACTCGAACATTGGCACACCGGGACTATGACGTACAATGTGCCTGAATTGAAGCGTGCTGCTCCGTACGGTTTTCTGGAGATAAATCCCAAAGACGCTCAGAAACTTGGCGTTAAGACTAGGGACAAGGTCAGGATTACTTCGAGGAGAGGCTCGCTTGTAATGGAGGCGAAGGTGATCGATGTGCCGAGGGAAGGGCTGGTCTACGCGTCGTTTCATGATCCCAATAAACTGATCAACATGCTTACCATCGACGCCTTCGATGCGCTCTCGAAGCAGCCGGAATTCAAGATCTGCGCAGTAAAACTGGAGAAGGCCTGATGCCTGTCTCAAGCGCAATCGTGGAAATAGATGAGGGGACTGGAGAGGCTGTTTTGAGCAGTCTTTCCTCCATGCATTCTGTAACCGTATATGGTATGAAAGAGAACAAGATTGTAATAGTCATCGATGCCGACTCTATGGGTGTCATCGAAGAGAGCACAAAGCAGATCATGTCGATGGAAGGAGTGACAGGTGTCTTCCCCGTCTATTCTTCTGTCGATGAGTAAGAAGGCGCTCAGACCGCCCGGAGCGCAGGAAGAAAGCCATTTCCTGGCTTCCTGCATCCGGTGCGGCAAGTGCGCCCAGGTATGCCCCTACAGGTCGATAAAAGTCGCCAGCATCCTGGACGGCCTCTCTATGATGGGCACGCCGTATATCAAGGCCCGGGGAATCCCGTGTTACGTCTGCATGAAGTGTCCGCCAGTCTGCCCCTCAGGGGCGCTGAACCGAAAACTCCAACAGAAGCAGGACATCAGGATGGGCACCGCGGTCATCGACAAAAAAACCTGCCTGCCATGGCAGGGGACATTATGCAGAAGCTGTTATGAGAACTGCCCGATCTTCGACGAAGCTATCGTAATGGATAACGAGCTCAGACCCGTTGTAGATGAAAAGAAGTGTGTAGGATGCGGTATATGTGAAAACGTCTGCCCCGTCGACCAGGCAGCGATTACGGTAAAGGCAAAGGGCGACAAATGAAATTAAAGCTCCTGCGCAGAATTACCCAGCTGGCAACGATAGCGCTGCTTATAGCCATAGCTTTTCTAAATTTAAAGGGCATCGATGTCCTTGCGGGAAGCCTTTATTCACTGGCCGTCGGCCCCGTATGGATTACCGATCCACTCAGCGGGCTCCAGGTCATACTGACGACACTCACTGCCGATACGACGCTGCTGCTTTCGATATCACTGCCGATCGTTTTTTCATTTGTCTTCGGCCGGGTCTTCTGCGCATGGATGTGCCCCCAGAACCTGTTGAGCGAAATTGCCGATTATCTCCGGAGCAAGATCGGCTTTGAAAGGCCGATAAAATTGCATCCTTCTCCCCTGCCGCGATACGCGGTCCTGGCAATCATGCTCGCACTGACTTGTATACTGGGCTTCCCGGCAGCCAATCTCATCTCGGCACCAGGGATTTTTTCGGTGCAGATCTCAGAATATATCATGGCTGGAGCAGTCGGGGCCGAAGTTGCGCTCATAGGTGCGATAATCCTGATCGAGTTTATCGTTATTCGCAGGGTCTGGTGCAATTACATCTGTCCGGTCGGAGGTCTTCTCGGGATATTCAGGACCGCTAAAA
>JBGOVD010000141.1:0-5845 GCA_041477935.1 Dissulfurispiraceae bacterium
ACGGCATCATAAAGCAGCACGAAGGTTATATAAACGTCTACAGTGAGCCCGGCAATGGTACGACTTTCAAAATATACCTTCCTTCAACTCAATCGAAGGAAGAAAGCCTTCCCGGCAGCTCTGGTGAAGCTCTCCCTCGCGGCGGAACGGAGACGATACTTGTGGCAGAGGATGACGACATAATACGTCAATTATCAGAAATAATACTTACACAAAATGGTTATACAGTAATTTCCGCTCGGGATGGGGAGGACGCGGTAAAGAAGTTTGTCGATCACAAAGATGAAATTCAGCTTGTCATAATAGACGTGATAATGCCCAAGAAAAGCGGCAAAGAAGCTTATGATGAGATAAAGGCAGTCAGACCGCACATAAGAGTACTTTTTTCGAGCGGGTATACCGGTGATCGTATCGATAACTGCATTCTTAGCAGGGAAGACTGCAGTTTTATAAACAAACCGGTCTCACCCAAGGATCTACTGAGAAAGGTGCGAGAGCTGCTGGACAACGACACGGGGCGGCTGACAAGAGATACGGCAGCGAAAATTGACCTCCAATCAAGTGCAATGCAAAACTAATTGCGTACGTCAGCAGGCCTGCCGGTTAAGAACTGTTCACGGCGAATTGACAGCCAATAGTCGATTCAAGGGGTCATATCAGACTAGCCGGCGTTTCTTACAAACTCGATTCCCATTAATTTATTATCGTCGTCGCGCCAGACTATTTTCCCTGAAATTGCGGGGGCAACCAAGTGGATTATTGATCCGATGCCAAGTCTGATCTCGCAGGACATCTTCATCCCGGATTCAGAGGCATCAAGTATAACAGCCCCGAATTTGCGATTGCAAAAGACAAACTCCGTCGGTGTACCGGCATTGATGCGGGTCCCCCTATGCTTTCCCGGAAATTCGCCCATCGACCTCTTGAGGTTCCATTTCCGATAGGGTCTGTAGGGGTTCTTCAATGTAATACCTCCCTGAATGGCTTTTTCAACCCGGCATGCCTATTTACGTGTCCCATACTAATTCAGATGTCATCCTCTCCCTACAGCACTTTGCCTATGCCGGCTTTGAGAGAGGCAATTCGTAACATAATCCTCGTAACAATCGACGCACACCCGGCGGTTTTTTGCAGGTATACAGACTGATAGCTCTTTTTTGCAGCTGCTCTCTTGTCTTTTCTCCGCCCATTCCTGAAATGTCGATATCCTGGTGACCATACACCATAACCTCATAAATTTCGTTGATTTTATAATTAAATAATATATCGTACCGACGGGCAGGTTCAATAGCCCTGAAGGGGTATTTTCAGGGACAGCAACATACTGAATAAATAGGTAATCGACAGGTAAGAATGATTTGGTATTTTCGGAATGACCATGCTGCATGCACGGCGCAAGGTTTCATAGCGTTCAGACGACTCGCTACGTCCTGCTAACTTGTCTGTTTCGTTATATCGGCCACTTCCTGAGCTGTTTGCGCGCACTGCTTCAGCATAATATCGACGACGCTCTTGAATTCGAACACGCTCTTCCCCCTAAGGGCGTTTGCAACAACACCGAGTTTGGCGAACGGCTTCGCATAAGGGGTATCCGAAAATTCCCCGCATATCCTTGCAATCGTATCGCACATGATTGCAACGTCCCTGTATGGAGGATTTTTCAGAATATCTACTATATCACGCACGGTCTTGAGAGGCGGTTTCTTCATCAAGCTATTTTCCTTTTCAAAGTTAGATGGTTTCATTAAGAATAGCAGCTTTGAAGCCGCTTTGGGAAGAAGGGACCACTCTCTTCGTGGTGCCGGCCGGAGGTGAATGCGCAAACGTCCCGTACAGCGAAGCGAATCACCCTGGTTTATGAATTGCCGATGTTAGGTTATAATAATAGCCATGGAATTCACGCCGAAATGGATAGCATGGGAAATTACGAGAAGATGCAACCTGCGCTGCGTTCATTGCCGTTCTTCATCCGAGATGGTCGTCAAGGAGCATCCCGACTTCCCGATAGAAGAGGCCTTTCGTATCATCGATGATATTTCGGGCTATGCCAAACCGGTCATCGTCCTTTCAGGCGGCGAGCCGCTGTTGAGAAGCGATGTCTTCGACATTGCCCGATACGGTACCGAAAAGGGCCTCAGGATGTGCATGGCGACGAACGGAAGCCTCGTCACGGATGAAACCTGCATGAAAATCAAGTCTTCAGGAATGAAGATCGTGTCGATGAGTCTTGATGGCGCATCTCCTGAGATCCATGACGATTTCAGGAACGAGAAAGGCGCCTTTGAGGGGGTAATGCGTGCCGCAGCTCTATTTAAAAAGCATGGCATTGAGTTCATCATCAATTCCTCATTCACAAAAAGGAACGAAGAGGAAATACCCAAAGTCTACAAACTAGCCAAGGAGATCGGTGCGACTGCCTGGTATCTATTTATGATCGTGCCCACCGGAAGAGGCGAGGAGATCATGGGTGAACTCATCTCGAAGGAGCGTTACGAAGACATCCTCGATTGGCATTACGAGATGGAGAAGGACGAGCTCGACATGCTGGTGCGGCCGACCTGCGCGCCCCATTATTACCGCCTCGTGCTCCAGAAGGCGAAAGAGGACGGCGTAAAGTTCGAAAGACGAACACTTAAATTTTCGACCGGGGGCTCGAAGGGATGTCTCGCCGGCCAGCTTATCTGCCTCATCGATGTGGACGGCAATGTGCTTCCCTGCAGTTACTTTCCGAAGCCTGCCGGAAACGTGAGGACACAATCCTTTAAGGACATCTGGGAGAATTCCGAACTCTTCAGGGAGCTAAGGGACTTCAAAAGTTACAAAGGCAAATGCGGCAAGTGCGAATATCTAAATGTCTGCGGCGGCTGCAGGGCGCGGTCCTACGCAGTGCATGGCGACTACCTCGCTGAAGAGCCGTTCTGCAACTATATACCGCGCCGAGCGCAAGAGGAGGCGAAGTGAACGATACATTTCTTAAGGCCTGTCGTGGAGAAAAAACCGATTACAAGCCTGTTTGGATAATGCGCCAGGCTGGAAGATACCTGCCTGAATACCGCAAGATCAGGGAGAAGGTAGATTTCCTCTCTCTTTGCAAGACGCCCGAGCTGGCCGCAGAGGTCACTCTCCAGCCGGTGAATATATTGAAAGTAGATGCCGCCATCCTCTTTTCGGACATTCTGATCCCGGTCGAGGCGATGGGGATGAAGCTCGAATTCTCAGAATCGAAAGGTCCCATACTCTACAACCCGATTCGCGACGAAACAGCTCTCCTGAGGCTCAGGGGGCTTAACCCTGAAGAAGACGTTCCCTTCGTCGCGGATGCTATCAAGCTTTTACAGAAACAGCTCGATGTCCCGCTCATCGGCTTTTCGGGTGCGCCCTTTACACTCGCGACCTATATGATCGAAGGCGGCAGTACGAAGAATTTCATAAACTCGAAAAGAATGATGTACCAAAATCCTGCCCTCTTCCATAAACTCATGGATAAGCTTACCGAAGCCGTCATTCTTTATTTGCAAGCGCAGATCGATGCCGGCGTCAACGCGGTGCAGATATTCGATTCGTGGGTCGGATCGCTCTCTCCTCTCGACTTTAATATCTATGCACTACCATACGTACAAAGGATTGTAGCAGCCCTGAATGCTAAGTTGCCGGTTATTTATTTTGCCTTCAACGGCAGCGCCATGCTCCCTCTCGTAAAGCAGAGCGGGGCCGATGTTATCGGACTCGATTGGCGCATCGAAGCTGCCGATGCTATCAAAGCACTCGGCAAGGGCTGCTCGATCCAGGGGAACCTCGATCCCTGCATCCTCTTTGGCACTCGCAACCTGATAAAAGAGCGCGTATCCCACGTTCTCAAGAGCGGTGAAGGAGCGCGAGGGCACATTTTCAACCTCGGCCACGGCATCCTGCCCGAAACGCCTGTTGAGAATGCCATAGCCATGGTCGAGGCTGTGCACGAATTAAGCTCGAAAGTGAGATAAAATTGCATGCTCAAACTCGGTGTTCTTGCATCAGGCCGCGGTTCCAATTTCCAATCGATCATAGATGAAATAGAGGCGGGGAGACTCAGCGCTTCGATCAGACTCCTGATTACAGACAATCCGGATGCCTTCGCGATAGATCGCGCAAAAAAGCATTCCATAGAATATCTCTATCTCAATCCCCGCGATTTCAAATCAAAGAATGATTTCTATGCCAGGATCGCTGATGAACTTGTGAAGCGGGACGTGGAGCTTGTCATCCTCGCCGGGTTCATGAGGATTGTCAGGAAGCCGCTAATCGATGCTTTCCCAAACAGGATCATGAACATTCACCCTGCCCTGCTGCCTTCATTCCCCGGTCTTCACAGCCAGAAGCAGGCCTTAGACTATGGGGTCAGGATAAGCGGCTGCACCGTCCACTTTGTCGATGCAGGCATGGACACCGGACCGGTTATCATACAGGCGTCCGTGCCGGTCTCGCCTGACGATACTGACGACACACTCTCTGAACGCATCCTCCGCCTTGAGCACAGGATTTTCCCGTATGCCATAAGGTTATATTCCGAAGGCAGAATCTCGGTAGAAGTACGCACCGTCAGGATCCAAGGGTACGAACTCCGGGACGAGTTTTTAATCAACCCGCCGTTACACAAATAATGAGGATCTCGGGCGGCTCCGCAAAAGGGAGAAAGGTCGGTTCCAGGAAGGCCTTTGTCGCCAGGGGTGGCAGCGACGAACTGAGACCGACTGCAGCCAAGGTCAGACAGGCAATTTTCAACATACTTGCCGGAAAGATCGAAGGAAGCCGTTTCCTCGATCTTTATGCCGGCACAGGCGCTGTGGGGATTGAGGCCTTAAGCCGCGATGCGGACCATGTGGTCTTCGTGGAGGATAATCCGGCTCGAGTCGAAATCATCAAAAACCTGGTGGAGAAATTCGGGTTCATCGGCAGGGCCTCGGTGGTAAAAGCCCAGGCGGCTTCATTTCTAAAAAACAGCACCGGGGCATTTGATGTCATATTTCTGGACCCTCCTTACGCGACAGATGAATTGGCACTCTCCCTTCCGCTTATCGATGAATCGCTGCTTGTGAGAAAAGAAGGCATCGTGATCGCCGAGCATTCAGCAAAAAAAGTCCTGACCTGTCCTCTCAATAACCTCAAACTCAGGAAGAACTATCGCTATGGAGACACAGCCCTGACGTTATACGAATACGCCGGAATTGAAGAAAATTCAGTATCTATGGAGAAGGCACCATGAAAAAGAAGCTCGCGATATATCCGGGCACTTTCGATCCAATCACCAACGGACACCTCGATCTCGTGGAAAGAGGTCTCCGTATATTCGATGAACTTATCATAGCAGTCGCTCCGAGCAGCAAAAAGCAGCCACTCTTCGACCTTTCAGAGAGGCTTGGGATGATCAGGGCAGCAGTCGTAAAATACAGGAATGTGAAGGTCGAGTCTTTTCACGGTTTGCTCGTCGACTATGCAAAGTTGAAGAACGGAATTGCTGTGATCAGGGGATTGAGAGCCGTTTCCGACTTCGAGAACGAGTTCCAGATGGCGCTCATGAACCGCAGGCTCGACATGAACATCGAAACGGTATTCCTGATGCCTTCCGTAGATTACTCGTTCCTGAGTTCCACAATCGTAAAAGAGGTCGCATCCTTCGGAGGGTCGATAAAATATCTGGTGCCGGAGGCTGTCGAGATTGCATTGCGCGAAAAGTACAATACCCAAAGAGGGCACACCGGCCATGTTCCTCTGCGACAGCCCAGACCCGGACGACAAAGAAAGCTCGCTTAATATGGTACAGTTTTTCCAAAATATTCCGATAATAAGTGAGTAGCGGTAATGTCTC
>JBGOVD010000389.1:0-2570 GCA_041477935.1 Dissulfurispiraceae bacterium
ACTGCAAAGGAGATGGAAGACGAGAAGGATTAATAACTGCAGGAGAACAATTTCCTCCATATCGACCAGCAACGATATGGAGGGCGTAAAACTGTCTTAAGGAATTTGCCCTCCATATGCAATTCGTTGTTGCACCATTTACCGCGTAATCTGCATATTCCGCAAAATAATGCTACTATTCCCTTTGGCACTCAAAATAGTAATTTTCTAATATGCTTGTTTTAACATTGACTTAAACTATGCAAGCCCCGTATTCTATCAATAAATTAACAATATACGTTTATAAGTGAATATGATATAATTACTTATAAAATCGGAGTGCGGTCATACTGAAGAAATATGCCGTGGGCATCAATAAAATCGTTTAAAATGAAAGGAGAACTCTTTATGGATGCAAAAACAGGGGGCTCTGCTGTTAAAGCCGCCGAGAATCCCAAGCAAACGGAAGATCGCAGATGGCGGATGGTGGACCGGGCCATGCGCCTGAATGGGTTCCAGTCACACGCGCTCATCGAAACGCTTCATGCCGTCCAGGAATCCTTCGGCTACCTGGACATGGACTCTCTGAAGTATGTGGCAGACGGGCTTAAGGTGCCCCTGAGCCAGGTTTACGGAGTAGCGACCTTTTATCATTTCTTCAGTCTCAAGCCTTCCGGTGATCACACCTGCGTCGTTTGCATGGGGACTGCATGCTATATCGGAGGAGCAGCGGAGATTATCAAGGGAATAGGCGACCAATACGGGGTTGCCCCCGGAGAGACAACGCCGGACGGCAAACTCTCCGTTGTGATTGCCCGGTGCATCGGTTCCTGCGGCCTGGCCCCTGCTGTAGTGTTCGACAGCGAGGTCGTCGGAAAGTCGACATCGAAGACTGTCCTTGAAAAAATAGGGAGGTGGACTAATTCATGACCCTCGAAGAGCTCCAGGAAATAGCGCAAACAGAACTCGAAAAGCAGTTGGGCTTTAAACACCAGGTCAATGTCTGCGTCGCCGCGGGCTGTCTTTCATGCCATAGCGACCTTGTCAGGGACGCCCTGCAGAAGGAAGTAGTTCGACGCGGTCTCGAAAGCACCACAAACGTGAAAGGAGTCGGGTGTCTTGGCCTTTGCACCGCCGGGCCTCTTATGTCAGTAGACGATAAGACTCTTTACCAGGGAGTCACAGCAGCGGACGCACCGGATATAATCGATGCCCTCGGCGGAAGCCCTGTGGGACGCCTGGACTGTTCGGTCCAGATGCCCTTCTTCAGCAGACAACATAAGATCGTCCTTGAAAACTGCGGGAAGATCGATCCCGAGCGTATAGAGGAATACATTGCAGCCGGCGGTTACCTCGCGCTTTATAAGGCATTGACCAAGATGGCCCCTCCCGAAGTGACTGAACAGATATCAAAAAGCGGCCTTCGCGGAAGGGGCGGCGCAGGGTTCCCAACGGGCCTCAAATGGTCTATGGTATCTAAATCGTTCAACAGTACCAAGTATGTAGTCTGCAACGCTGACGAAGGAGATCCTGGAGCTTTTATGGACCGTAGCGTCCTTGAAAGCGACCCTCACAGGGTTATCGAAGGCATGGCACTGGCGGCGTACGCGGTAGGAGCAACCCACGGGTTCATATATGTCCGGGCAGAATATCCTCTGGCAGTCAAGCGGCTGAAGATCGCAATCTCTCAGGCGGAAAAAATGGGCCTGCTCGGCCACAGCATCTTCAATACCACCTTCAATTTCGACATCAAAATACGCCTTGGCGCAGGGGCTTTTGTATGCGGCGAGGAGACAGCGCTCCTAGCCTCTATCGAAGGCAGGAGAGGCACCCCTCGCCCTCGTCCCCCTTTCCCGGCTGAATTCGGCCTCTGGGGTTACCCGACGCTCATAAATAACGTTGAAACCCTTGCGAACATTGCACCGATCATCTCAAAAGGCGGCGACTGGTTCGCAGGCATCGGCACCGAAAAGAGCAAAGGCACAAAGGTTTTCGCACTTGCAGGCCGCGTCAAGAACACGGGGCTTATAGAAGTACCGATGGGAACGGTGCTACGCGACATAGTCTTCGACATTGGCGGCGGCATCCCCGGCGGAGGCAGGTTCAAAGCAGTGCAGACGGGCGGCCCGTCAGGCGGATGCATCCCCGAACAGTTCCTCGACATGCCCGTGGATTATGAATCTCTCGCGAAGGTCGGATCGATCATGGGCTCCGGCGGCATGATCATCATGGACCATACCTCATGCATGGTCGATGTGGCGAAATTCTTTATGGAATTCTGCATGAGCGAATCCTGCGGAAAGTGCGTGCCCTGCCGCGTTGGGACCGCCCAAATGTACGACATCCTCTGCAAGATCACCGACGGCAATGCAAGCGTCGCCGACATCACCATGCTGGAAGACCTCAGCGACCTTGTGAGAAACACAAGCCTCTGCGGTCTCGGCCAGACTTCGCCGAATCCGGTGCTCAGCACGCTGCGCTATTTCAGGGACGAATACATGGCCCACGTCGAGGACAAGAGTTGTCCGGCGGGCACATGTAAAATTCAAAGTCCTGTGACAGGGAGGTAATAATGACACCAGCACAGCACA
>JBGOVD010000269.1:0-4015 GCA_041477935.1 Dissulfurispiraceae bacterium
GGGGTTGCGCCTGATTACTCCCATGGATGAGCAGGGCGCATCGAGGAGCACCTTATCGAACATGCCGACGACGACATCTTTTTTTATATCGCCCCGGACTACAGTGACCGACTTCAGCCCAAGCCTCGAAATATTATTATTCAGTCTCTTGACCCTCTCAGGATCGATCTCGACCGCGATGACTTCCCCTTCATCTTTCATGAGCCGCGCGATATGGGTCGTCTTCCCTCCGGGTGCAGCACAGGCATCGATGACTCGTTCGCCGGGAGAAGGATCAAGAAGATACGCGACAAGCTGGGCCGCCTCATCCTGTATTACATAGGACGAAGCGTCAAGCGGGACCTGCTTTGGTGCAATGCCCTTAAGGATAATCCCTGCCGGTGAATATCTTGTCTCCTGAGCCTCTATTGCGCTTTCACCGAGCGCCTTCATAGCAGCTTTTCGGTCCCCATCTATCCTGAGGGTGAGCGGCGGGATTTCGTTATTCGCCTGAGCGAGTTTGAGCGTCTCTTCCTGTCCGAGCCTGGCAATCCAGCGTCTGACAAGCCAGGCTGGATGGGATGTCGTGATGGAAATATAGCTGACGGTCTCTTTTTCATCAGGGAAACCGATGTCTTTCCCCTGCCTCAGATAGTTCCTGAGGACCGCATTCACCAAGCCGGCCTTGCCTTTCCGGTCCTTTCTTTCCTTCTCGATATTTACCGATTCGTTCACCGCCGCCCATTCGGGCACGCGCATGAACCTTATCTGGTAGACCGCTATCCGCAGATTGTTCATGGTGTCCGGCGGCAGAGACGAAGGCTTATCCAGGAATTTTGCCAATATCCAGTCAAGGTAGTCCCTGTGCCTGAGAACGCCGTAAACGATCTCCATCAGGAACGAGCGCTCGCGGTCGTCCAGCTGCCCGGATAATTCTTCCAGCGCCTCCTTGGGTTTGCGGGAAGTCCCTTCTGCCTCAGCGAAGATTTTCGAGAGTGCCTGCACCGCAAGTGATCTGGTGGTCATGGAATGTTACTCAATTACCTGGAGCCGGCAAAGAAGGCGATTGCCTCTTGCACCTTAGCAAGATCGACCCTGGTATTGACGCAGGGGCCGAAAGGCCGTTCGTTGAGGATACCGATCACGGGCAGCGGATAAGTATCTACGAGGCCGCTGCTCAGGTCCCTCTCGCAGGCCACAGCTATAATCGCTTCGGGCCTCGCCTCCTCGACGATGCGGCGGGCAATGGTACCCCCGGTGGCGACAAACAGCCTCAGGTTATTGTCTTCGGATATTTTTATGAGGTCCGTGATCTCGCACTTTCCGCACCTTTTGCAGTTCAAAATGTTGTGGGTTATCCTGACATCGCATTCGGTGGTCTGAAGACAGTGAGGCAGCAGGAGCAGCAGGGTGCCGACCCGGTAGCTGCCCGCCCTGACCAGGCGGTTGTTGAGTCTTATTATGAAGATCTGGAAGCCCTCTTTCCTGCTCTTTAAGAAGGCCCCGGCGAGCATCATCGCCGGATAGAAGACCTTGAGTACTACTCCCCTAAGAAAATTTCTCATGACCTTCCTTCAATTTCCGCCCTGCCAGGAATGCGGCGGCAGGCATGACTCTTTTCCCCTCAGGCTGAATTTCCTCCACCATAAGTAGACCCTCCGAAGTTCCAATGAGCAGTAGTCCGCCGGAGGCCTTTTCGATCCTTCCGGGCTCACCGCTGCCGGCAACAGCCCGCGCCTTCGTTATCTTTATACGCTCCTGCCCCAGTACGCCTACTGCGGACGGCCAGGGATTCATACCCCTGACAAAAAAAGCGAGTTCTTCCGCGCTTCTCCGCCAGTCGATCTTTCCGTCATCTTTCCTGAGGGGCGGGGCAAGACTGGCCTCTCCAGCCTGAGGGACCGGCTTGACACATCCCGACCTTATCCCCTTGAGCGTTTCGATCAGCGTCTTTGCCCCCAGATCGGCAAGCCTCGCAAAAAGCGTTGCGGAATTATCATTCTCGTCAATCTCAAGGGCCGACTGGAGCAGGATGTCTCCCGTATCCAAGCCCTCATCCATCAGCATAGTCGTGACGCCCGTTATTTTCTCGCCCTTCAGCAGGGACCACTGTATCGGCGCTGCCCCGCGGTATTTCGGCAGCATCGAGGCATGCACATTTATGCACCCTTTAACCGGCAGATTAAGAATCTCTTCAGGTAATATCTTTCCGTAGGCGACTACGATGATGAATTCCGGGGTATGCGCAGAAAGTTTACCATAAAATTCCATGCTGCGGATCTTTTCAGGTTGCATCACACTTATGCCGCGCGAAAGTGCCAATTCCTTTACCGGCGGGGCCGAGAGCATATGTCCCCTTCCCTTCACCCTGTCGGGCTGAGTGACCACAAGAACGATATCCTCGTTCGCTTCAAGCAGTGTCTTCAGGGATGGGACAGCAAAGTCCGGCGTGCCGAAAAAGATAATTGCCACAAGGATCCTCTTATAAAATTGTAAACAGTGGTCTTGAGTTTCAGGCCTTGGCCTTCGACTCTTTGAGCGATTTGAGATGTCGCTTGTTATAGAATTCCCGTTTGATCGCGCTGACGCGATCGAGGATCAGGACGCCGTCGAGGTGGTCTATTTCATGCTGGAGCGCCCGGGCCAGAAGGCCGTCAGCCTTAATTTCAACCGGCTTCCCCGCCCTGTCCAGGCCACGGACAACTACCCTCTCCGCCCTCTTGAGATTGGCGATATATTCAGGCACGCTAAGGCATCCTTCCTCGGACTCGACGAGACCTTCGGCAAGCACGATCTCAGGATTGACCAGAACTATGAGCGCCCCACCGTCTTCCCGTTCGCCGATATCGATGACAATCAACCTCTTTCCGACGCCAACCTGGGGCGCCGCAAGACCGATTCCGGCAGCGGCATACATCGTTTCTATCATGCTATCAATCAGGAGCTGGAGTTCCCTGTCATCCTTATCCGCCTTATCTACAGCAAGCGCCTTTTTCTTAAGCACTTCTTCCGGATATTTCTTGATATCGAGCATAGACATCGTTAATTATAACACTGATGAGTTAAAGAGTTGAAGAACTCTTTCCCGTTGAAATATTTTCATTAAAGCGTGTAGAGTAAAGCATAAAAACAGGGAGACATCGCCGAGGCGCAAAACTCATACTTCGAATCGGCATAGCCCGGATCAGCATTCATTGTCTCATATCGGAGGGGTCGCAACAGTGATAAATGTGCTTTTTGTCGAAGACCACGCCATCGTTCGTGAAGGACTGAAGCAGATTCTTGCCGACACCACCGACATCGTTGTTGCTGACGAGGCCGGCGACGGCGAAGAGGCGCTGGCAAAGGTGCTCAAGGGAAATTTCGATATAGCGGTTCTGGACATCTCGATGCCCGGCAGAAGCGGCCTCGAAATTCTGAAAGAACTGAAGGCCATTCGCCCCGCACTGCCCATCCTGATACTGAGCATGTATCCCGAGGAACTGTATGCCGTCCGCGCGTTCAAAAGCGGCGCTTCGGGTTATCTGTCCAAGGAGAGCGCCCCGACCGAATTGATCACCGCCATACGAAAAGTCTCAAGCGGCGGAAAATATGTAAGTCCGTCTCTGGCTGAGAGCCTTGCTCTCAACCTCAGCGACGATAACAGCAAACCGCTTCATGACAAGCTGTCATCAAGGGAGTACCAGATCCTCTGCATGATAGCCTCCGGGAAAACCGGAAAAGAGATTGCATCCGAACTCAATCTGAGCGCAAAAACGGTCAGTACCTACCGGGCACGGGTCCTTGAAAAGATGGGGCTGCATTCGAATGCCGAACTGACTCACTACGCGCTCCAAAACGGACTGGTTTTTTAACTATTCGCAAGACAAACGCGCAATCTTCTGCAAGCTGACAGTCATTCGAATATCCCACTGTTGACAAGCGGCCTTTCTGACGTTAGATTTTTATATGCGGGGGGGCTTCTCGCAGCCGGAACGCTATCGGCGTGTAATATTGCGAAGAACCGATGTCCGGTCTGAAGCTACTGCCAATAAAA
>JBGOVD010000104.1:0-6905 GCA_041477935.1 Dissulfurispiraceae bacterium
ATAGGAACTGACCCGGAAGCGCTCATCCACCAGACTAAACAATTTCGGGCTCACCTGTTTCTGAATCTCTGGTCCCATTGCGCGACTCCCATATATGAGTCTCTATGGCCCCAAGAAGGGGACGGAGGCTTTCCGCACGCATCGCCGAGACAGCCGTTGCATCGTAACGGGGCACGATATTGGCGGCAGTGCCTTCCGCTACCTTGTCGACTTTGTTGAAGACGAGTAACTTCGGTTTGTCGGCCAGTTTCAGGTCCTTTAGAATGGACTCGACCGATTCGATATGCTGCTCGAAGCGAGGATTAGAGATGTCCACCAGGTGGATAAGAAGGTCAGCATCTTCCAACTCCTCAAGCGTCGACTTGAACGCAGCCATCAAGTCTTTGGGCAGGTCGCGGATAAACCCGACGGTGTCGGTGATGATAACTTCCCGCTCTTTGGGAAAGCGCAGGCGACGGCTAGCCGTATCCAGCGTGGCGAACATCTTGTCCTCGACGACAGTGCTGCTTTTTGTAAGGGTATTCAGCAGAGTCGACTTGCCGGCATTGGTATAACCGACGATCGAAACGATCGGAAGCTTTGACGCAACGCGCCTCTGCTTTCTCTGTTTCCGTGCCTCGCTCATCGTCTTCAGCTCTTTTTCGAGATGGGAAAGTTTTTCTCGTATGCGGCGCCTGTCGACTTCGAGCTTCATCTCTCCCGGTCCCCTTCCGCCGATTCCTCCCATTAGCCTGGACATTGCGGTCCCCTTACCGGTAAGTCTCGGCAGCATGTATTTGAGCTGGGCCAATTCGACCTGCACTTTGCCGTCCCTGCTGTGGGCTCTTCTGGCGAAGATATCCAGAATCAGCTGCGAGCGGTCGATGACCTTCAGCTCGGTAGTTTCGGTGATCGCCCGAATTTGCGAAGGAGACAGGTTCTGATCGAAGATGAGCAGGGTGGCGCCTTTGTCCATACCATTCATGATGATCTCTTTCAGTTTGCCTTCGCCCAGCAGGTGTTTTGGATTAACTTCCTTTAGTCTCTGGATCACTGTATCCATAACAATTACATCGCTCGATTCGGAGAGTTCCTTCAACTCATCCATCGATTCCTCAAGCTCGTAACGCGGACTCGCAGAGGCACTGACGAGAATGGCCCTTTCCCTCTTGTCTCTCTGGCTTATGGTCCTGCGCCGTTCCATTTCGGCTTCCAGGTTTTCTATGAATTCTGCGAAGTCCAGATCGAACCGGTAGAAATCCGAAGAGATGAATTCATATTTCTGTTCGGAACCCTGGGGCATCAGGTGCGCGGCATGTATCTTATCAGGCAAGCCGTCTTTCACCGTAAGCGCCGCTATCACATCGAAACGCAGTAGAGCCAGGTCTGTGATATCTTCCTTATTGATCGGTTCATTTCTTAGATGTGTATGGATGAAACGCAGGCCCCTGAGCGCTTTTCTGCCGAGGGGGAAACTGTCGAGTTCGGGTATGAAGACGCTGTGGGCATCTCCGACGATTACATGAGTAATGGCCCCGCTTCTGTTGACGATAATCCCGAGCTGTTTCCCGATTTCCGAAGAAAGGCCGGCGAGATAACGGGCGAGCTCCTGTGTGATGATCTTGTCCGGAGGGATTCTGCGGCGATAAACCTTCTCGATTAGATCGAGAAGCCCTTTTTTCAGGCCGGTCGTATGTCCGTAAAGTGTCGCTATCTGGCTAACCTCTGATAGTTCATTCTAGCAGATGACGCAGTTCTTGACAAGACGTTTATAGTTGATAGAATGAATACAGAAAAGAGTTTGAATAATCCGAGGAGGAAACATGGGATACACGCAGGTTGGGCTGGAACAGAAGATATTGGAGATGTACCCCGAAATCTCGCAGAATGGAATTTCCACAGGGTTGAGCTTCGACGAAGGAAAGAACGCCTGGATCATTAAATTCAAGAAGGACGGCAAGGAATTGACTACGCATCTCGAAAAAAAAGACGCAGACGATTGTATGAACAACATCAAGTGCGTCTATCTCGGGATCCAGGTCGAGCAGTTCATCAAGAACTTCGAGATGAGGAAATAGGGCACAGGGACGCGTCCTTCATTGCAAAGCCTGCCTATTCTGCGGCAGCCTTCAGGGCGGGCTGATAAAATTTGGTCACATATTCCTTGACCATTCTTCTGGCGCTGAAAAGGGGCGAATTGCTTTTCATCGCCTCTTTCATCGTCGTGATCCAATCGTGCGGGATTCCGTCATCACCTATTTTATAATAGAGCGGAACCACCTCTCTTTCGAGGAGATTATAAAGTGATGCCGCATCAACATCATCCCTGTTTTCGGAAGCAGGGATGTTCTGTCCGAAGGCCCATCCGTTCCTGCCGTTGAACCCCTCGATCCACCAACCGTCAAGTATGCTCAGATGCGGCACTCCGTTCAAGGCTGCCTTCATACCGCTGGTCCCGCACGCTTCCATCGGCGGCAGGGGGTTGTTGAGCCAGACGTCTACTCCATGCGTAAGATACTGCGCCAGCTGCTCGTCGTAGTTCTCTACAAATGCCACTCTGCCGCCTATCTCGGGGTCCCGCGCGAGATTGAATATCTTCTGGAGTATCCTCTTGCCGGGGTCATCGGCAGGGTGTGCCTTGCCGGCGAATATTATCTGAACGGATCTCCAGCGACGATTGAGAAGCGTCTTCATGCGCTCAAGATCGTGGAAGATCAGGTCTGCCCTTTTATACGTTGCGAATCGGCGCGCAAATCCGATAGTAAGAGCAAGCGGATCGAGCAGAGTCCCTCCTGCAACGATATTGGTCGGGCTCGCATGATCATCGGCCCATCGCTGACGAGCACGGTTCCTTATGAAGTTGATGAGCTTGATTTTGAGCCAATAGTGGGTCTGCCATAACTCTTTGTCGGGGATGCCGTCGATCATGCTCCAGAGTGCCGGGTTGTCGTGCTCTTTCAGCCATTCGGAGCCCAGGTGTTTATCGAGAAGAAGGTCCATCTTCGGGTCGATCCATGTAGGCACGTGGACGCCGTTGGTGATGGAGGAGATAGGGATATCCTCATTATTTGCTGCCGGCCAGAGAGAACGCCACATGCTTCGCGCAACCTCGCCGTGCCGTTTGCTCACGCCGTTGCAGTATGCGGACATGCGAAGCGCGAAAGCGGTCATGTTGAATCCGGCCGAAGGGGTTTCAGGATGAATGCCCGGTTTGAGAAAGTCGTCGCGTGTCAGTCCAAGGAGCGGATAATAGCCGCTGAAATATTTATCCATAAGTTGAAAAGGGAATACGTCGTGACCGGCCGGTACAGGTGTGTGAGTAGTAAAGACGGTAGTATCCCTTACGCGTTGGATGGCGTCATCAAGGCTCGCTCCGTCTGCCACCCGCTCACGGATCCTTTCGAGGATAGCGAAAGCCGGATGACCCTCATTCAGATGAAGCACGGAATGCTTTATTCCCAGCGTATTCAGGACCTCACTTCCCCCGATGCCGAGCACTATTTCCTGGCGCAGCCGCTGCTCGATATCGCCGGCATAGAGATGAGCTGATATTGTACGGTACCAGGGATCGTTCATTTCGATGTCGGTATCCATCAGATAAAGCGGGATGCGGCCGACCAGCACTTTCCAGACTGCAACGTAGACAGGCGGATCGATAAACGGCACCTTCACCACGAGATGCCGGCCTTCCTGGTCAAAAACACGCTCTATCGGAGCCGCGTCCCTGTCGAGCATTTCGTCGATGCCTTCCTGCCAACCATCATCATGCATTTTTTGGCGAAGGTATCCTTCAGGATACATGAACCCTATCGCCACCACGGGCACCCCGAGATCGCTGCATTCCTTAAGATGGTCGCCTGCCAGGAAACCCAGGCCTCCGGCATAAAAGGGCAGTGAATGGTGCAGTCCGTATTCAGCGGAGAAATATGCTATTGGGAGGCATTGCGAATCGGTAACATTCCGGGTGAACCAGCAGCTCTCGGTATCTATCTCGCTTCGGAACTGTGAGATAATCGCATCGTAGCGGCGCAGGTATTGGGGATCTTTTGATGCTGCTTCAAATGTGTCCCGAGGGAGTTCCTTAAGCATCTTGACCGGGTTGTGGCCGCTCTCTTTCCATGCAACGCGGTTAAGTCCTTTAAAGAGCATCCTGGCTGCGGGATGCCAGCTCCACCAAAGATTGCAGGAAAGCTGCGCAAGGCCGCCTATCCTATCGGGGAGATCTCCCGGCAGTATTTTTGAGCCATCCATCAGTCCTTACCTCCCGTTCCCAGGCTCCGGAGATTATACGATCAGCCTGTTTTTATAAAGTAATATCAAACTGCATCTCCTTCGCAGTCTCGCCGACTCCCCTCAATATTCTGACCCTGATTGTTTCTCCCTTATGTTTCTCAAGGAGATAAATCTTGGCGTCATCGATGCTGGTGATCGGAGTATCATCGATAAATATGATGCTGTCTCCTTCCGTGATCCCGGCCTTCTTGGAGATGCTGTTCTCGGGGAACCCTGTAATCTTTACCCGGCCTTTGTCTCCTTCGAGCAGGACCATCATGCGCACCGGCTTTTTACCTTCGATATGTCTTGGAAATATGACATAATCGGCTATGCCCTTTTCCAGTTCAGCGTCATTCAGAACAACAGCGTAGCTGAGCCCGGCTCTTCTCGCCGTCCTCTTCGGTATGCCGACGCCGTATGTCAGGTGCCCGCTTCCAGCCAGGACAACCATCCGCCGGTCGGGATGTGCGGAAAGATAATCGGCGATGGATTGCGACATTGACTCATCCCAAAGGATTTGCGACTGGTAGAAGAAGTCGAAGTTTTTCTCCTTGAGCGAGTCGTGCGCCATAAACACTTTCTTAAGCCTATTCTTGTATGGCTCATCCGAGAAATCCATTTCTGTCGGGACCTTCGCCTTAAAGTCCGGCGGTAGTGTATCTATTCCGTTTTTCGACACCTGATCGACAATCTCTTTTTCGATATTGAGGGCTATTACAGGTATCCGATTATCTCTGGCGTAATCGAGGATCGGCTTGTAAAGGTCGTAATCGAATACCCATCTTTTGAAATATTCCGTCTTCTTGAGGAAGGTCTTTTGGTCTATTGCGCCATTAATGAAATCGTCGAGCACTGACTGAAAAGGCTTCTGGAACATCTCCATTCCGATGGCGATCGGCATGCCGGATTTGCTCAACTCCTTTATGAACTCGAGCTGGACGGCATGATGGGCATAGTTGTCGTGGTTTTCGCCCACATAGACAATCCGCCTGTCGCTTACATCTTTTATTACCTGTGAGAGGCCTTTCATGTCCGGCACATGGACCGCTTCTGCTTCTGCTTCCATTTCGACTGACAGCCCTTTCTGTGATTCGGTAGTTTCTTTAAGTATATTCTTCCCTTTGCTGAAAGCCAGGCGGCTGTACTTGCCGTAATGGAATATCTTGGAGAAGGCAGCATCGGCCTCTTCGTGGGATTCGGCATTAATGATCGCGATCACTTTCGCATGACTGAGGGGATTTTGCCGGACATCCACGGTAAAGCCCCCCATGATGTTCTTAGCTGCGCCGCCTAAGCGTTCCAGGATCGGATTGTCAGCGCCGAGAATAATAAGAGAGGTCTTGTCCAGAAGTGAATGATCCATATCGGAGGCCTTCTTGATCGACGCGCCCCTGCCGCCGAAGGTCTCGATTATCTTTTCGTAAGCGTTCCCTGCCGGAGGCAATATCAACGCAGGGGAAGTATCGCCCAGGAGGCGCGCTAATACGGCAGGAAACTCTTCAGCCGAGAGGCTTCTCATGACATCGTAATCCTCATCGATTACGATCCTTTCGGGCAGTTCGCGCGAATATAGAGTTAATGCATCCATCTCCCTGCTGATTTTCGAGGGTACGGTTTCCTTTTTGCCCGACGCATAAATAGTCACCGGCACAGTCATGGTGAACGGCTTTGTTGTTTGTCGAAGATCAAATGATATTTCATACCCTTCGCCTTTTTGCCGTACAAGGGCACTTCCCGCCGTCAGTTCGGGGACTGTTGTCATGTCGAGCCACTGCCCGAAAAAGTCTTTGAGGTCGGCGCCGGAGGCGGCTTCAACCGATGACTTCAGATCCGTCCATGAAGCCTTCTTGAAGGAATTATCGGCAATGAAGCCGCGAAGTGCCCTCTGGAATCGCTTCTCTCCGATCTCTATTTTCAGCATATGAAAGATCATCGCCGTCTTGCCGTAGCCTATAGACTTAGAGGAATAATCCATCCTCCCCCTGAATTCACGGAGCGGAAAGACATTATCTTTATTCACGTAACTCTGATAATCGATCAGTATCTGCTTGCGGTAGTCGACGCCTTCTCCCTTTTGCCCGGCATAAAGATGATCAGCCAGATAGGTCGTCAGGCCTTCAGCCCAATTACCTTTTTCGTAATCGATGTAGACGGAGTTGCCGAACCATTGGTGGAGTATTTCATGGCCTAATGAAGTCCTTACGATAAACGGAAGTTTCACGACATCCCGCCCCAACAAAGTGAAAGTCGGCATCGAATATCCGGTCGGAAGGATGTTTTCTACAATCGAAAATCTCGTGTAAGGGTAGGGGAAGAGCATTTCCTGATAGAGATCGAAGTACCCCTTCGCATGCTCCAGATACTCTTTTGCGAGTCCCATGTCCTCATCGAAGAAATAGGCGTATAGGTCGATGTTTCCGAATCTTTCTTTTGCGATCCTGAATCTGTTCGACGCGATAAAGTTCAGATGATCAATCGGATGGTCGAAGAAGAAAGTAAATTCTCTTTTCCCCTGTTTTGCAGTTGAGTCGATACGTTCGGCTTCCGACACTGCCTCGTAGCCATTTGGTAAGGAGGCGCGGAGCCTGTAATGCATCAATCGCTCGGGGCGAGGATACCAGATACCGGTCAGAAAAATGCCCTTTTCGGAG
>JBGOVD010000306.1:0-3585 GCA_041477935.1 Dissulfurispiraceae bacterium
AATCCGTAATTCAGCAATCTTCCACCTGTCTCCGGCGCTACACTGAGGATATCGTTGTCCTTCATGTTTCCTTCAGGACAAGGCACGTCCACGGTCCAATCCCTTACACCAAGCCCCTTGAACAATCGCGCCATCTCATCGAATTCCTGCAGGTTTTCGCGATGAATCATGGTAGAGATCGAGACCTGATGGCCGGCGACTAAGGCCGCTTCAATACTTCTCATGACTTTTCGAAATGTCCCTGGTCCCCTGAGAGCATCGTGCCCGTGCTCCATGCCGTCGACACTGATCTGAATCTCGTCTGCATTAAGGACATCCAGCAGTTTTCTATCAAGCAGGAGACCGTTGGTGAACAATATCTTCCTGAAAAAATATGAGGGAAGAATCTCGTTGAACTCGGCGAAATGAGAATGCAAGAGCGGTTCTCCTCCGGTTATCAGCAGCCGGAGACCCTGCAGCGCCTCAAATTCATCGAGGACAGTCTTGAGCCGAGTCAGGGACAACTCTCTATTCTTCGATTCGCCTATATAACAGTGCTTGCACCTGAGATTGCACTTGTCGGTAATTTGCAGTTCAAGATAACGTAATGAGGGGATTGGGGATTTGATGACAGGAGGCCGTCTCGCAGCTTTTGAATCGAGCGTCAATATCCCTTCGGCAAGACAGGAATCGATAAACTCACTGTCCGCCTCTGGCGTATCGCATCCAACTACCGTATCGCACCCCTCTGGTGTATCGCACCCCTCCGGCGAAGCGCAGGACTGCAGAAAACGAAAGCCCGCGTCATCGAGTTCATAGAGTTCATCATTGCCCGGGTCGTATAGAGAGGGGCTCTCCAGCCATCTCAGGACAAATTTTTCAGACAACCTGTATATCACTTGTCAAAGAGTCTTGATCGGCTCAATATGCCAGATATTTTCGGCATATTCCTTTATGGCCCTGTCACTCGAGAATTTGCCCGATCTGGCAACATTCAAGATAGCCATCTCGGTCCACTTCTCCTTGTCGAGATACGCGCGGCCCACGTCCTGCTGACAACTGATGTACGAGGCATAATCGGCAAAAACAAAAAAGCGGTCGCCGTCGAGCAATGTCCGCACAATCGGATGAAAAAGGGCCGGGTCTTCCGGAGAGAAATAGCCATCCAAAAGCTGATTTATTACCATATGCAGTTCCGGGTTCTTTTCATAATAATGGCGCGGATTATAACCATGCCTCATCTCCGTGATCTCGCCTGCAGTAAGACCGAACAGAAAGAAGTTTTCCTTGCCGACCTCTTCACGTATCTCGACATTCGCCCCGTCGAGCGTGCCGATTGTAAGCGCCCCGTTCAGTGTAAACTTCATGTTGCCGGTACCGGACGCCTCGAAGCCTGCTGTCGATATCTGTTCAGACAGCTCCGCAGCCGGCATGATCCTCTGCGCTACAGTGACACCATAATTCGGGACAAATACCACTTTCATCAGCGAGCGCACCCGCGGATCTTTTTCTATCGCCTCGCCGACGCTGTGGATCAGCTTGATTATCAGCTTGCAGAGATAGTAGCCGGGTGCAGACTTTCCGGCAAAGAGGACAGTTCGCGGAGTGAAAGATTCATCTTCCCTGCCTTCCCTGATGCGGTTGAAAAGAGTGATAACGTGGAATATGTTGAGGAGCTGGCGCTTGTATTCGTGCAGTCTCTTGACCTGGCAGTCAAGCATAAACTCAGCCGGGAAAGAGAGTCCCTCTTTTTTCTCAAGATAAACGGACAGATCGTTTTTATTGGCCTCTTTTATCGCGCTGAAACGACGTCTGAACTCCGCATCAGCGGCAAAGGGCTCAAGGTCCTTCAGGAGGCCGAGGTCCTTCATCCAGCCTTCTCCGATTGCCTCGCTTATCAATCCCGACAGACTCCTGTTGGCCTCGATAAGCCACCTTCGCGGGGTGATGCCGTTTGTGATATTACGGAATTTACCGGGGAAAATGGCATTAAAGTCGTGGAATACATCATCTTTCAATATTTCCGAATGAAGTTGCGACACGCCGTTTACCGTATGGCTGCCAACGATGGCAAGGCGTGCCATGTTTACCCATCGCTCGCCGTCGCCGGTGATGATGGACATTCTGATCAATCTCTCGGGGTCGTCGCTGAAGGTCTCTCTGACTTGAATGAGAAACCTCCTGTCTATCTCCCTTATGATCTGGAGGTGACGCGGGAGGAGGTGTCCCATCAATCCTTCGGACCAGGTCTCCAGTGCCTCAGGCAGGATCGTATGGTTTGTATACGCCAAACTCTTTGTGGTTATCTTCCAGGCATCATCCCACTCGAGATCGTCTTCATCGACCAGTATCCGCATCAGTTCGGGGATTGCGATTGAGGGATGAGTGTCATTGAGCTGAATCGCAACTTTATCCGGAAATTCATCGTATTTTTTATAATATTTCTTGTAGCGCCGCAGGATGTCTCTGAGCGTTGCGCTCACGAAGAAATATTGCTGTTTAAGTCTCAATTCCTTGCCGGCGACTGATTGATCATCAGGGTAAAGCACTTTCGAAATATTCTCGCTCACCGTCTTGTCCTCAACAGCCCTGACATAATCCCCGCTGTTGAAGTATTCGAGATTGAATTCCCGCGATGATTTCGCAGCCCATAGTCTGAGGTTATTCACAGTGTCATTCCTGAACCCCGGAACCGGATAATCATATGCCATGGCCATGACATCCTCGGCATCGGCCCAATGCATGCGCGTCCTGCCGTCTCGTCCGATGATTGTGTCCACATGGCCGTAAAACTTCACCGGATAAAGCACCTCCGGCCTCGGCATCTCCCATGGGCAGCCGTACCTGAGCCAGCTGTCGGGCGTTTCTACCTGGTAACCGTTCCTGATACGCTGAGAGAAGATACCGTATTCATACCGGATGCCGTATCCGTATCCCGGATAATCAAGGGTGGCCATCGAATCAAGAAAACAGGCAGCAAGTCTACCCAGACCGCCATTGCCGAGACCTGCATCCTCTTCGAGATCGGCGAGCTCGTCGTAGGTCATGCCCAAAACATCCGCCGCATAACGGTAATCATCAACCAGGCCGAGATTGGTAATGTTGCTTTCAAGCAGTTTGCCCATCATGAATTCCAGGGACAGGTAATAAACCCGTTTGGCATCGCAGGTGTAATAATGCTGCTGTGTATTGATCCATCGTTCGATGAGGAGGTCCCTTACTGAAAGAGCGAAGCTGACGAATTTGTCCCTCTGAGTTGCTGAAAAGCGGTCTTTGGCGATTGAATAGGTCAGGTGATCGAGAATAGCCTTATGGAAAAACTGGAACGATTCGTGCATTTCCGGCCTCCTTGAAGATTAAGGATGATATATCATAACTGATTGTCCAACCGAATATGAATCTGATAAACTCTCCGCATGACGAAGAAGAGTATCGCGATGCCCGGCACATCTCGCCAAAAAGCTTATCAGGTCATAATCAACAGGCTCGATGGTTTGCGGATCGGCGAGCTGTCATATCGCAAAAAACAATTCGAGCTGGTCGATAAAGGCATAGGCGGGTTCATTCTCTTCGGCGGGTGCCGGGCCGAACTGAAGAGTTTTATCG
>JBGOVD010000151.1:0-5660 GCA_041477935.1 Dissulfurispiraceae bacterium
CCGGAAGACGCAGCTCTTTTCCTGATAGAACAGTTCGAGAGCAAGACGCCGTCCATAGTCGAGATGAAGCGGGGAATCCTTTCGTTTAACAACGAGAAACTTCCTCACAAGATCGAAGAGGCAGCGGAAGTACTCTCCTGAGCAGCACATTGACGGGGCGGCGTCTTCGCCACGGGGGACGGTTTTTTTAGCTATCAGTGAATCAAATATCATAAGATGAAAAAAAAAGAGGAGACCGGATCACCGGCTCCTCTTTTTTTTTACAGCGCGGATACTATTCTTTTTTGTCGCTTAGCGCCGATATTCCGGGCAGGTCTTTTCCTTCGAGCAGCTGCAACGATGCTCCGCCGCCTGTGGATATGAAGGTGATGGTGTCGCTGACCCCAGCTTTGTGCACTGCGTAGTCCGTATCGCCTCCGCCGACGATTGTAAGGGCGTAGGCGTCCGCTACAGCGTGTGCTATCGCATAAGTCCCGCGTGAGAAGGCATCGATCTCGAAGACGCCCATCGGGCCGTTCCAGATTATCGTTTTGGCGTCCTGGATTGCCTCTGAAAAGAGCTTCACCGACGCCGGGCCGATGTCGAGGCCCTTCCAGCCCTTTGGTATCTCTTGTGTAGTGACGATCTTTGTTTCCGCTGCCGGCTCGATCGTCTGGGCTATGACGCTGTCGACGGGGATATAAAATTTGACATTCTTCTTTTTTAAATTATCTATCGTTTCCCTGGCGAAGCCGAGCATGTCGGTTTCCAGAAGAGAGTCGCCAACCTCATAGTCCATCGCCTTGATGAAAGTATATGCCATACCCCAGCCTATGATGACCTTGTCGACCTTGTCTGCGAGATGCTGGAGCACGCCTATCTTCCCCGAGACCTTCGATCCGCCGAGTATCGCGACAAAAGGCCTTACGGGATTTTCAACGACTCCCTTAAGATATTCGATCTCCTTTTTCATGAGGAATCCGGCCGCGGAAGGAAGGAACTTTGTGATTCCGACTGTCGAGGCATGCGCCCTGTGCGCAGCACCAAAGGCATCGTTGATAAAAAAGTCGGCAAGCTTCGAAAGCGACCTGGCGAAGACCTCATCATTCTGCTCCTCTTCAGGATGAAAACGAAGGTTCTCCAGGAGGAGCACATCGCCCTCCTTCATCTTCGAGACCATACTTTCGACTTGAGAACCGATGCAGTCGGGTGCGAAATAGACCTCTTTGTTCAGGAGCCGCTGCAGCCGTTTAGCGACCGGGGCGAGGCTGTAGCGGGGATCGACCTTTCCTTTGGGCCTTCCAAAATGGGATGCGAGGATGACCTTCGCCCCTTCATCGATGGCAAAGTTGATGGTGGGCAGTGCCGACCTGATCCTGCGGTCATCGGTGATAACCATGTTAGCATCGAGCGGCACATTGAAATCGACCCGTATAAAGACCCTTTTCCCTTTGACGGGAAGATCGTCAACCGTCATTTTCCCGAGTATATCGCCGACCTCATGGGATATACCGTTTTTTCTTGCCATTGCTAACTCCTCTTGCTGATGTAAATAGCGAGATCTCTGAGACGCGAGCTGTATCCGGACTCGTTGTCGTACCACGAGATGATCTTGACGAGGCGCTTGTCGATCACCTTGGTAAGCGCTGCATCAACGATTGACGAGTAGCCCGAGCCGTTGAAATCGATCGAGACAAGGGGCTCTTCGCAGAATGCCAGTATTCCTTTCATCGGGCCTTCAGCGGCCTTCTTCAGAGCGGCATTGATCTCCTCTGCCGATGCATCCTTGCTCAACTCTGCAACGAGGTCGACAACCGAAACATTCGGAGTGGGGACGCGTATGGACATGCCATCCAGTTTACCTTTCAGTTCCGGCAGTACCAGTCCGACCGCCTTTGCAGCGCCGGTGGTGGTCGGGATCATCGAGACGGCCGCAGCCCTCGCTCTCCTGAGGTCCTTGTGAGGCAGGTCGAGGATCCGCTGATCGTTTGTGTAGGAATGTATGGTGGTCATGAGTCCCCGAAGTATGCCGAACTCATTATTCAGTACTTTTGCGACCGGAGCGAGACAGTTGGTAGTGCACGAAGCGTTAGAGATTATCTTGTGAGCGGCCGGGTCGAGTTTCTCTTCGTTCACGCCCATGCAAACGGTGATATCGGGATCTTTCGCAGGAGCCGAGATGATGACCCACTTGGCCCCGGCATCCAGGTGTTTCGAGGCGGGCGCCCTGTCCGTAAACCTGCCGGTCGATTCGATTACGATATCAACTTTAAGGTCCTTCCACGGAAGCTTTTCGGGAGCGGTTTCGGCAAGCACCCTGATCGACTTGCCGTCTACGATGAGAGCTCCGTCTCCGACCTTCACCTCTGCATCGAAGGGGCAATGGACTGAATCATACTTCAAGAGGTGCGCCAGTGTTGCAGCATCAGTGAGATCATTGATGGCGACTATTTCGATATCGTCGTATCCCTTGCACTTCCTGAAAAAAATCCTTCCGATCCTGCCGAAGCCGTTAATCGCTACTCTTACTGGCATACTATCCTCCTTAAAACAGTTTTAGAATTTGTTGATGACCATTCCCGTCAGAAGCTTGGGATAAAAATAGGTGGATTTCGGAGGCATCCGCAGATTGGCGTACGCCACCCCCTCGATGTCGTCCACGCCCGTAGGATTCAGGAAAAAGACGGCATCATAGCCGCCGCCGTGGACCTGCTTTATAGCTTCGTTCACGTCCATCTCATACGCCACATCGGTGATGCCGAGGTCCCTTTTGAGGATCAACTCATGCAGAACCACTACATCAAGGCTGTTGAGGGAAGGGTGAAGGTCCTTCAGTTTTCCGCCCAGGTATTTCAGCATGTACCATTTGCGTTCTGTATTCAGGTAGAGGCCGATGGTGTGCTTGCCTTCCTTCAGGATCACGCTGCTTATATCGGCATCGGGCGGAAGCTCTTTAAATTCAAAATCGGCCCCGAGTTTCTCGACGACCGCCTCTTTACCTGAGATCCCATTTACCATCCTGTGTGTCGGCAGTATCGTGATCCCCTCATCCGAAATGTTGGCGAGGAACATAAGAACATAGTCCCAGGGCCGGGGCTCATCATCGGTCCTGCCGGTCTTGAGGTCCATCTCTTTCTTGAATTCGAGGGCCACCTCATAGCGGTGGTGTCCGTCTGCGATAAATATAGCCTTGTCGGACAGCTCCTTCGAGATCAATTCGGTCTTTGCCGGGTCTGCTATCCTGTAAAGCTTGTGAACGGCCCCGTCGGAATCTTCAGCCGTGAGGTAAGGCTCGTCGCAGATAGAATCGAGGATTTTCGACGTCACGCGTTCGGGGCTGTTGTATATCGAATAAATGGGGCTGACATTTGCCATGCAGTGTCTCATGAGATCCAGGCGGTCGGCCTTCGGCTTCGAGCGGGTCATTTCATGGGGATATACGCCATTTCCGAGCTCGACAATCTTCACCAGACCGAAAATGCCCTTTAGCATCTTCTTCTGCACCATGTCCGTGTAATCCATTTCGCAGGCATAGAAGGCAGGCGCATCATCTCTGACGAGTATACCTTCGCGCGTCCATTCTGCGAGCATAGCACTGGAACGAGTATATTTGTTGCTGCTCTCCGTATCCCCCGGCATCTCCTTGCCGAAATCTATACGAACGATATTGTGCGGGCTCTTATCGTAAAGCACATCTTTATATTCGGGCGATATCACGTCGTACGGCGGCGCGATGACATCGCTGCCCGAAACCTTTTCGCGGTTATACAGGAGACCCTTGAATGGACTAACTTTCGGCATTAAATGGATTTTCCTTAGCTGTTAATAGTTTATTCGCACAGAGTCATCTGCATGAAGCCATGTATTTTATCATGATGAGGGTGATAATTCAAATTTCAGAGCATAATTCCGGAGAGCGATTTGTGTGTGCCATGTCCGGAAGGGTTCATAATCCCTCCTACCCTCCCCTTTCCGCCTGAGGCGGATTAAGAGGAGGGACATTCCCCCTCTTGGGTAAGAGGGGGTAAAGGGGAGTTACTTTGGTATTTATCTTTAAGGTCATTCAATATTGATACAATTAGATATGGCGCCTGCAGAAGAATGCGACGATATCAAAGTTCTCAAGGAAGAAATCAAACGCCTCAGGGAGCGGCTGAAACGTCTTACACCTTCACTTCCGGTTATGCTCCGGCGGCGAGGGTTCGGCATCTACAAGAAAGAGCCCCCCGCAGATCTGATTGTGCCCGATACGCAATTCATCGACGGCTACTATGAAATGCTCAGGAAATATTCATTCCGTCTCTTTCTCCGCGATGTTATCAAACACCAGCCTGTATTTACGCTTGGACAGGTAACGCGTTATGCGACGAAAGAGATAACCGCTAAATATGTCCGATACCTGGTCGGCGTCAGCATGCTTAGACCCGAAGCCGAAAACTTTAGGCTCCGGATAGGGCCGATTAAAAGCTTCGGATCTACCCTGGAGTGGTTTGTTGCCGAGATATTCTGCCGCGAATTTTCAGCCGAAACGATATGGGGCGTAAAGATAAAACATCGCACTGTCGGCGGCGATTACGACCTCTTGTCGAGAATCGAAGGGGCCATCATCTATATGGAGATTAAATCATCGCCGCCAAGACAGATCTACCAGAATGAGATAGCATCTTTTTTTGAGAGGGCGGGTGATCTGATGCCGGAGATGGCGATATTTTTCATGGATACCGAGCTGAGGATGAAGGACAAAATAGTGCCGATGTTTGAAGAGGAACTGAAGAAGCGTTATCAAAATCCTCCGGAGGTCAGGCGAATGGAGAAGGAGCTATTCGAAATCTCCGCTAAGGGAACGCACGGCCCGAAAATGTTTATAATAAATGCGAAGGACAGTGTCGTCGCCAATATCGAAAAGGTACTGGCGAGTCACTTCAGGGGAGGGGCATAAATGAATGAAAAAGAATTATGCATCATCTGCGCATGGAGGGCAACCTGCCAGAAACAATTTTCGATGAAGGCCGGTCAGAAGTGTCCCGATTACTGCAAGGACATGACGCTCAGGGAGCCTGAGGGCGCTAGAGAAGGGGGTGAGACGAAAGAATCGAAGTAATCACGTCGGATCAACTATGTCGATTGATAAATCTGCCGGTCTTTGCAAATAACATTTCTGCTGAATGATACAGGACTACCTGGATGACGAATAATGCCGAAACATATTGAATTGCAGAAAATGTAATATCTCCTGTTTGCCTGAAAAACAGATAGAACGGCATCGTCAAAATTGTGAGATTGTACGTGAAATGCAATAAAATGCAGACCGGCAGCGAGTCGGTCTCATAATACAAATATCCCAGCAGCAGGCCCAGAACAAAAATACCCGGATTAGTATCCCAATGCATCAGCATCCATATAAGAGATGATATTACGATGACCGCTGTTTTTCCCAGTTTCTGCCTGAGTGCGTTTACGGCAAAATATCTGCACACGATCTCTTCGCCCGCAACCCCGAATATTTCGGTCAAAATAAATATCGGCAGTGCGATGAAAGGGCTGTTGTAAACTGCCTCCAGCAAGATCAGATTGGCGGGCCCCAGATCTTCCAGCCTGCCCTGAAGCGCGCTCACCGATTTGAATACTGTAAATGACGTATAGAGAAAGAAGCATAGAATTATGATGTAGGAACCTGACCG
>JBGOVD010000331.1:0-3362 GCA_041477935.1 Dissulfurispiraceae bacterium
AATAGCCAAGGCTCTCCTCAGAAATTTGGAGGCCGACAGAAAAATCAAAGTTGTCGTCGACGTCGATCCGCTAAAAATATAAAAGCGGCGTACTTCTTTTATTGAGGATCTGTCTGGCGGTATCGATGTCCATCTTTATGTGTTCGAACAGATCTTCTATGCATGAGAATTTCTTCTCGTCCCTTATACGCTTAATGAAATGCACCCTGAGACTTCTGTCCAGAAGATTTTTATTGAAGTCGAAGATATGGACCTCGTAGCTCATCTTGCCCTCTTTAAAGGTCGGGTTCCTGCCCAAATTCGCAACGCCGTCATAGACATGCTTTTCGAAAGAGACCCTGACCGCATATACTCCTTCTTTGGGGATAAGCTCGTTTTCCGTGGCCAGGTTGGCGGTAGGTGTATTCAGCATCGAAGATCCCCTGCCCGCGCCTTTGATGACTACTCCGTCGATATGGTATGCCCTGTCCAACATTTTGGCGACTTCACCGACTTTTCCGGCCGTGACTGACTGCCTCACCCTGCTGCTGCTGACGATATCACCGCCGACCTTCGCATAACGAACAACACTGACTCCGAATCCGTATTTTTGCCCGCGGCGCCTCAGGAGAGCTGCATTCCCCTTTTTCCCGCGTCCGAAAGTGTAATTGTGTCCAACAACTACCCATTTTACCTTCAGTCTGCCTACAATGATCTCTTTTATAAAGTCCTCAGCATCGGTATGAGCGAAGTCCCGGTTGAAATCGACACAGATGAGAGACTTGATGCCGGTATTGGAGATGAGTCTTGCCTTGTCTCCGGGGGAGGTGATAAGCTTGAGACCCCTTTCAGGTGAAAGCACCCGCACCGGATGTGGATCGAAGGTCATGGCTACAGGAGTCCCCTTCAGTTCCGCGGCCTTTTCGACAACGGCACTGAATATCTTCTGATGCCCGATGTGCACGCCGTCAAAGTTCCCGATCGTAACGACCGGAGCGTGATAAGGCAAATGTTCAGGCAGCCCTTTAATTATTTCCATCTTTTCTCTCCGACGACAATAGCGTCTGGTATATCGTACGGACCTGCTCGCGGGTATTTTCGATATCTTTGTCGTTGTCTATTATGAAATCCGAGCCCCTCATTTTTATCTCCACAGGCAATTGGGTTGCAAGCCTCTTTGCAGAATCCTCTTCGGAAACACCCTTTGCTTTCAGTCTTTCCTGTGCCGTCTCCACTGAAGAGAAGACAGTTATGATCCTGTCGAATTTGCCCTGATGCCCTCTTTCGAAAATCACAGAGGCCTCTACAATCACGATGCAAGCGCCGTCCGGAGATAGCTGCGATATTTCTTCAGAGATCCTACGGAAAACCCTCGAATGCAGGATATCCTCAAGAGTGATTCTCGCGTGAGGGTCGCGAAAGACCCATTCAGCCAACCACTTTTTATCTACGACCCCGCCGGATACGGCTTCCTCGCCGAAGGCTTCTACTATCTCTTTGATTACATCCGGCTCCATAAGGAGTCGGCGTACAATCTCATCAGCATCCAGAGTCCTGGCTCCCAGGTCACCGAACATTCCGGCCACTGTGCTTTTGCCCGAACCGTAATTGCCTGTAAGCCCGACAACTGTCATAACTTTTTTTCAACCTTCCTCTTCAATTCCTTCAGCTTCCGGAGGGCATCCTGCGGCTTCATATTATTCAGGTCAAGATTCATCAGTTCAACAGTCACCGGGTCCCCTGTAGAGAAAAGGTCCATCTGCGCGAGTTTCGGGATAAGGGCGTTAGTTTCCTTCTTTTCCAGCTTCTCGAGAATGATCTTGGATTTATCAATGACCTCTTCCGGCAACCCGGCAAGGCGGGCCACCTGAATTCCGTAACTCTTGTCGGCCGGTCCTTTTTCGATCTTCCTGAGGAAAATCACCTCGTCGCCCCACTCCTTCACCACGACATTGTAGTTCTTTATGCCGTCCATATTCAGTACGAGGTTGGTCAGCTCATGATAATGTGTTGCAAAGAGCGTCCGGGCCTTTACTTTTTCGACTATGTGTTCGGCCACAGCCCATGCGATGCTTATACCGTCGAATGTGCTTGTGCCCCGCCCGACTTCATCGAGAAGGATGAGGCTTTTCTCTGTCGCATTGTTCAGGATATTGGCCGTTTCGATCATCTCGACCATGAACGTGCTCTGGCCCTTTGCGATGAAATCGGAGGCCCCTATCCGGGTGAATATCCTGTCTACTATCCCTATCCGTGCCCTGGAAGCGGGCACAAAGGAGCCCATCTGGGCCATAAGGACGATAAGGGCCACCTGCCTCATATATGTCGACTTGCCGGCCATATTGGGACCGGTGATGATCAGTAGCCTGTTTTCGGAGGAGTCGAGAAAAGTATTGTTCGGAATGAATTTCTCATCCATCAGTGAGAGACCATGAACGCTTATCAGCCTCTCGATCACCGGATGGCGCCCGTCTGAGATCTCAATCAAATCTCCGTCAGATACGGTCGGCTTTATATAGTCGTATTTTTTTGCTACGGATGCGAGCGCCGAGAAGAAATCTGATAGCGCGATCAGTTCCGCCGTCTCCAGGAGTTTGTCGGCATAGCGCTGAATCTTATCCAGTATACCCTGAAAAAGGTCATATTCGAGATCTTTAAGCTTGTCTTCTGCGCCGAGCACCTTGGTCTCATACTCTTTGAGATCGGATGTTATGAATCGCTCGCAATTCGCAAGGGTCTGCTTACGCATATAGTCGGGAGGAGCCAGGTGGAGGTTTGCCTTGGTGATTTCGATATAATAGCCGAAGACCTTGTTGAACCCGATTTTGAGGGACGAAATTCCGGTCTTCTGCCTTTCATCAGTCTCCAGGCGCGCTATATAATCCTTACCGTGGGTAGATATATCCCGTAGTTCATCGACCTCTTTATTAAAGCCCTTCCTGATGAAACCGCCGTCCTTGACACTGGCCGGGGGCATATCGACAATATTCGACGAGATAATACCCTGGAGTTCTGCAAATTCCGACATTTTATTGCCGATGTTGTTTATGCTCTCTACGGTCGACTTTGCCAGGGATTTCTTTATTGAGGGCACCAGTTCGAGCGATCCCCTCAATGCGACCAGGTCTCGCGGTCCGGCCGTCCGGGAAATAATCCTCGACGTCAACCTTTCAATGTCCTGCACCTTTCTCAATGTATAGCGCAACTCCTCGAAAAGCTCATAATCCTCGATAACCGCCTCGACCGCCCTCTGCCTCTCGACGATCCCGGACGGTTTAATAAGCGGGTTTGCAATCGCATTTCTCATAAACCTGCCGCCCATGGGAGTAAGCGTTTCGTCGAGGACCCAAAGCAGAGACCCTTCGACAGAGCCGTCCTTGATA
>JBGOVD010000366.1:0-2929 GCA_041477935.1 Dissulfurispiraceae bacterium
AAAGGGCTGGCGTATATGTGCCGGGAGGCAAGGCGTCGTATCCATCGACAGTGCTGATGAACGTCATACCGGCGCAGGTTGCCGGGGTCAAGGAGATAGCTGTCTGTGTACCGACGCCGGGCGGAGAAATCAATCCTTATGTCATGGCGGCGTTGAAGCTTCTTGGGATAAGGGAAGTATACAGGATAGGAGGCGCGCAGGCCATAGGCGCAATGGCTTACGGGACCGTGAGCATCGCCAAGGTCGACAAGATCGTCGGCCCGGGCAATATATTCGTGGCCCTTGCCAAGAAGATGGTATTCGGTGAAGTGGACATCGACATGATAGCAGGACCCAGCGAGATCCTGATAATCGCCGATGACACCGCGAATCCTGCATTCATCGCTGCCGATATGCTGAGCCAGGCTGAGCACGATGAACTCGCATCAAGTATATTACTGACGCCGTCCGCGCCTCTTATTGAAAAGGTGAATGATGAGCTTCGGGTCCAGCTCAGGGCCCTGAAGCGGCGCGCGATCGCAAAAAAATCGCTCGGCCGGTACGGGGCGATCATAAAGACAAAGAATCTCGATGCGGCCATAGATATCGCAAACCGGATTGCCCCTGAGCATCTGGAGATCATGACTTCTGAGCCCGTGGGAGTTATCGCCGGGATAAAGAATGCCGGGGCTGCTTTTCTCGGTCAGTGGACACCGGAGCCGCTCGGAGATTACTCTGCCGGTCCAAATCATACCCTGCCGACTGGAGGGACCGCGCGGTTCTCATCTCCACTTGGGGTGTACGATTTTATAAAGCGGACGAGTCTTTTGCAGTTCAGCGCGAAAGGGTTTATGGAACTGGCGGATACTGTGGAATCCCTTGCCGATGCGGAAGGACTCGAGGCCCATGCCAATACGATTCGTGTGAGGAAGGCCCAAATTAAGGAAGGGACAGGCACCAGAGGGCCTGAAAGGAGGACAGCATGCAAAAAGAGATGAACGGAGCTGAAATTATGGTCAAGAGCCTGGAGGATCTTGGGGTGACAAGAGTCTTCGGGTATACGGGTGCTACGATCCTCCCAGTCTATCATGCCCTTGGCCGCAGCACTATAGCTATAACGGTAAACGCCAACGAGCAGTCCGCGGCATTCAGCGCGGCGGGTTTTTCGAGGTCGAGCGACTCGGTAGGCGTTGCCGTTGTTACTTCCGGACCCGCCATTACCAACACACTCACTGCAGTTGCCGACTCTTTTGCGGACTCGATACCGCTGATTGTCTTTGCGGGCCAGGTCCAGCAAAGCCGTCTCGACACGGACGAGTTCCAGCATATAAATGTCAAAAGTGTCTTTGCAAAGGCGACTAAAAAGGTCCTTCAGATAACCGACAAAAGCGACATCGAAGAGACTATTAAGGATGCCTTTTTCTTCGCGAAGTCCGGCAAGCCGGGCCCGGTAGTTATCGATTTCCCGATGGACGCGCAAAGAAAAATGGGCATTTACCGTGGCATAGAGATTGAACGTTTCAAGCTGAAGTACGACCAGGAGACTCACCTCGGCAAGAATCAGTGCAAACTGTTCTTCGACCTTCTCGAAAGCGCGAAGAGGCCTCTTCTCTATATCGGCGGAGGCATGAACAACAAGGCTGCGAGTGAAAAGATCCGGGCGTTCAACCGCAAATTCAATATACCATCGATAAACAGCCTCATGGGCAAAGGCGTGCTCGACGAGAACCTCGATACTTCACTCGGCATGCTCGGCATGTTTGGCACGCCCTATGCCAACATGGCGATCCAGGAGACGGACCTCTTTGTCGCCTTCGGTGTCAGGTGGAACGACCGTGTGGCCCAGAAGGTCGGAGAGTCAGGGTTAAAAGCTGAGATCGCCTATATCGACATCAATCCTGCGAAGGTGCAGGAAGTACGCGTAACCCGCTCGCCGAAGTTCTCCTTTATCGGTGACGCTGCTACAGTGCTTGAGGACCTGATCGAATACTCACGGGATAACCCCGTCAAGCTCAATATTGGTGAGTGGCAGCAGCGTGTTATCTCACTCCAGAAGAGCTTTCCGCTTGCCTATAACCGTAATGCCGACGAGATACAGGCAGCGGAGGTGATCGATCTTTTGTCTGAGAATGTGACTGACGACATGAAGTTCACGACTGGCGTCGGCAACCACCAGATGCTCGCTGCCCAGTACCTGCTGCCCAAGCGTCCCAAGTCTTTTATGAGTTCTGGCGCTTTTGGGACCATGGGATTTTCCATGCCCGCCTCTATTGGTGTTTATTTTGCGAACCTGGGCAGTAAGGTCATCGCGATAGATGGAGACGGCAGCCTCAAGATGAACATGGGGGAGATACATACCATCGGATCGCTGGGTATACCGATCAAAGTTCTCCTGCTCAACAATCATGCTGACGGCATGGTGAGGACTATCCAGGCGGTCCTTTATGACCGGCAATTCACAGCATCGGAAAGGAGCTACGACGCTAACTTCGCCAACATCGCCAAGGAATGCGGCTTCAAGTGGTGCCGCAAGATTACGAAGCGCGAGGAACTGGAAGCTGCAATGAAAGAGTTTCTTGCTGCTGAAGGCCCCTGTTTCCTGGAAGTGGTCACCGACCGCGAAGAAGGAGTCTACCCGGTTATCCCGCAGGGCAAGGGTTATAAGGACATGGTGATGGGACCGTATATCAGGGAAGTAAAATAGAGTAACTCCCCCTAGCCCCCTCTTAACCCAAGAGGGGGGAATGTCCCTCCCCTTAATCCGCCTGAGGCGGAAAGGGGAGGTTAGGAGGGGTTAAGAGACAAACGTGGTTATGAAAAAATCAAATATTAAATATTAATGAGCCTGTCTATTAAAATATATCCGCCGCAGGGGGGGCCGGAGCGGTCCTCTCTGTAGTCGCAGCCGTCTATCCGGAACTCGCATCTGCCGCAAACGAGGCTGAAGAGA
>JBGOVD010000100.1:0-7007 GCA_041477935.1 Dissulfurispiraceae bacterium
ACTCTCTTCCACCGATAGGGTTCCATGATGAGCTTTGCGAGCACCGGGATTGCGACCAGCCCGAGGGAGAGGAGGTATTTCAGCCTGGTCCCTGAGAGAAAGAGCATCGCCACGGTAAGGATTGCCAGGCTCATGGTCGCGCCGAAGTCGGGCTGCTTCAAAAAGACAACCTGGAACGTCGCCATTACCACAATCGGAATAAGAAACGAGGGGATTTTATCGCGGCTGTATGAAGAGAGACTCATGAACCAGGCAAGGAAGATGACCATGGAAAGCTTCACAAGCTCAGAGGGCTGAAAACTCGAAGGCCAGAGCCTGAGCCATCTCCGTGCCCCTCCGGCGCTTATGCCCAGGCCCGTAAAGACGAGGAGAAGACAGACGAGAGATATGACAAGAAGGGGAATCGCCATCTTCTTCAGGTATTCCAGCGGCACTTTATATGCCGCGAACATTGCAATTATACCGATCAATACAGTGAGAAACTGCTTCTTCAAATAGCTGAACTGGGTTACCGTAGCACCAAGCACCTTACCCTTGTGCTGCAGCGCAGGCGATATAACGGACGTAGAGCTGTAAACGGCCGTAAGGCCGATAAGGATCAGAAGGATTACGAGGGCCAGTACGACCCTGTCGAAGCGCTGGGTCATAATTCCATTACCATCCTCTTGAACTGCCTCCCCCTGTCCTCGAAGTCCCTGAACATGTCGAAGCTCGCGCAGGCAGGTGAAAGCAGCACCACATCTCCCGGAGCAGCCGCTTCCGTCGCTTTCGCAACGGCACCCCGGAAATCGACCCCCGCCATATCACACACAGTCACGTCGCAGACCGCCTTGCGGATCTTTTCAGCGGCATCTCCGACAAGCACGAGGCGCTTTACTTTCTCCTTTATCATCGGTCTCAAGAGCGAAAAATCACTGTCCTTGTCACGCCCGCCGGCTATGAGGACAACCGGTTCTGTAAACCCTTCCAGCGATTTCAGGACTGCTCCGACATTGGTCCCTTTCGAATCGTTGATATATCTGACACCGTTCCGCTCGCGCACGAATTCGAGCCTGTGTTCGAGTCCGGGGAAAGTCGCAAGCGCGTCTTTTATTCCATCGAAGCTGCAACCTGCGAGATAGGCCATCAGGGCGGCAGCCATAGCGTTTTCGACGTTATGCACTCCTTTTATAACAAACGATGCAGGATCGAGGGTGAATGATGAACCGGGCGAAATAAGGTCGGGGTCGATTTGACGCAGCCTATCGGGCGGCAGGTTGAAACAGATATTTCCCCTTTCGTAATAGATGCCTTCCACTGCTGCCTTTCGGCTGAAATAGAAGATCTGCGGCCTCTGTTTCTGCCTGCCTATGATGCGCTCCAATTCTGCTGTATACGGATCATCTGCATTCAGGACGAGATAGTCGGCAGCACCCTGGTGAAGGGCCACCCTGCACTTTGCGCTAATGTATGCATCCATCCCGTGATAGCGGTCAAGGTGATCGGGCGTGACGTTCAGAATTGTAGAACCTTTGGGCCTGAAGGTCTCTATCGTCTCGAGCTGGAAGCTGGACAACTCGGCGACAATATAACGTTCGGAGGCAGTTGCAGGGCTGTTCCCGAGCAGATCTAGTATTTCCGCAGCAAGGGAAACGCCGATATTTCCGCCCAGTATCGTTCCGATTCCGCCGCTCCTGAGCATAGCGTCGAGAAGAGCTGTAGTCGTCGACTTCCCGTTAGTCCCGGTAACGGCGAGAAATTCCGGCACAGTCGCAGCACCGCCGGACCGGAGGGCCTGAAATGCCAGTTCGAGCTCTCCGATAATTCTGACTCCCTTGCTGCGCGCAAGGGCGACGGGTCCGATCTCAGGGGAAACCCCGGGACTTATAACGATAAGGTCGGATGATTCAAAGAGTTCTGCGGGATGACTTCCGAGTGAAAGAGAAACTTCGTGGCTGAGGGCCTTTATGAAGGCATCGAGCTGTTCCGGCTTTTTCATATCGGTAACCGTAACCTTCGCCCCCAAAGAGACGAGAAGGTTCGCTGCACCGACGCCGCTCCTCGCAAGACCTACTACGGTGATTTTCTTCTCATGAAAAGCAGTCCTCATTATTGGTAAAAATATGGATCTCCGGGTACTTGATGCATTTACGAAATACCCTTGGCAATCGCTGTATTTTCGGCGCTTACCGCGCCGCCCTTTTTCTTTCTCGTCTGCTTCTTGGCGGACGCGTGGCCGCCGGATCTTTTCTTTTTCGATATCTTGGCGATTTTTGCGGCCTTATTTTCCTTCGATTTGGATTTAACCGACTTATGCTTCTTTTTTACCTTCTGGGACGCATAGACCACGGGACTTTCCGAAATGGATGTGTAATAAATTTCAGGCTCTCTCTTTTTGCTCAGCACATCATCGCCACGCTCAAGAAGGGTAGAAGCGTCATGCCAGAGTTCACTGCGGACCGATTCTCCGAGCACTGCAGCCACGAGCATCCTGTCGCCCTTCTGTCCCGCGCAGACGAAACAGTGCCTCGCCGCCCTCGTATATCCCGTCTTTCCGCCGACCATGTCCTCATCCGTCCAGAGCAGATGGTTGGTATTCCTTACAGATATCTTCCGGCCGCCCTCGGTATAGACCTGCTGGGCGCGGGTGTTCACGATCTCCCTGATCATCGGGTAGCCGATGGCCCCCTTCATTATGAGAGCAAGATCAAACGCTGTGATATGCTGCCCTTCTCCGGGAAGTCCCGAGGCGTTGACGTACCGCGTACTCTCCGCACCGAGGCTGAGGGCCTTCTCGTTCATCAGCGTGGCAAAGGCCTGTTCGGAGCCGGAGACAGCCTCTGCAAGCGCTACGGCAGCGGAATTGACCGACCTGATAAGCGCGATGTTCAGCAGGTCCCTGACCTTCAGTTTTTCACCAGCCCGCAGATGCGGGGAAACAGATGGTGTATTGGCCGCCTCCTGGCTGACCGTAACCACCGTTTCAGGGTCCAGCCTGTCAAGGACGACCATGGCAGTGACAAGCTTCGTTGTACTCGCAGGGAAAAGTTTAACATTCGGGTTTTTCGCATAAAGTATATTGCCGGTGGTGCCGTCGATTACGACTGCGGCCCTCGCACTGATATCATCCGCAAAACAGGCGAGAAGCGATAAGTGGGAAGCAATGAGCAAAAACATTGCGGCAACGGCGATTCTGCCGATGTCGACATTGAACGATGAATTCCGATCATTTCTTAGCTTCATAACCATCACCTCAATTTTAATGTTGCGAGACTGAAAAGAGCAAGTATTATGCCTGCTATCCAAAACCTCACTATTATCTTAGGCTCGGACCATCCCTTGAGTTCAAAATGATGATGGATCGGCGCCATCTTGAAGATCCTGTTTCCCGTCAGCTTGAATGAAGCCACCTGAAGGACCACCGAGATGGTCTCGATCACAAAGATGCCTCCTACAACGGCAAGGACGATCTCGTGCTTCGTAACGACTGCGAGAGTGCCGAGTGAGCCGCCCAGGCCCAAAGAACCGACATCGCCCATGAAAACCTCGGCGGGATAGGCGTTATACCAGAGAAAACCGAGTGAGGCACCCAGCATCGCTCCGCAAAACACGGTCAGTTCGCCGGTACCGGGCAGATACAGGACCTGCAGATAGCGCGCGAACTGGGCATGCCCTGAAAGATAAACCAGAGCTCCGTTTGCAAGTGTAGCGATAGCGACCAGACCGATGGCAAGTCCGTCGATGCCGTCGGTAAGATTCACCGCATTGGATGACCCTACGATTACGAACATCGAAAAAGGAATATAGAATATACCAAGATCGAAAAGCCACTGTTTGAAAAAGGGCGCGCTAAGCACTGAAGCATAAGGGTCTTTCGGATTGACATACAGGAATATGCCGATTACCAGTGCAAGCATCAGCTGAGCGCCGAATTTATAAATGGCTCTTAGCCCCTTTGGATTCTTTTTTACGGCCTTCAGGTAGTCGTCGATGAAGCCGATGGCCCCGAAACCGAGGAGCGACAGCAGCACTACACACACGTAGATGTTCCGGAAGTTCCCCCAGAAAATCATGGAAGAAGTTACCGCGATGATGATTATGATGCCCCCCATGGTCGGAGTACCGGCCTTTGACAGGTGCGTCTTCGGACCGTCATCCCTTATCTGCTGGGTCATGCTGATCTTTTTCAGCCACTGGATTATGCGAGGGGCGATGACAAGCGTAACAACAAGTGCCGTCAGGGCCGCCAGCGATGTCCTGAAGGTTATATAGCGAAATACGTTAAAAGGAGAGAAATATGGATAAAGGCCATAAAGCAACTCGTAGAGCACTCTTATTTTCTCCCTTCGGCAACAGCATTCTTTTCCATGCCTTTTTCTATAACTTCCATTACCTTCTCCATTTTCATACCGCGTGATCCCTTAATGAGGACAACGTCTCCCTCTCTGACCAGCTTGGCAAGTTCCGCACCCGCCTCTTCCGGGCTTTCCGTTGCTATCGCATTTCTGCCGAACCTCGAAACAGCTTCCTTCATTAGCGGGCCGACCGCTATCAAATGGGCAACACCCAGGCTGGATAATATCTCTCCGATTTCCCTGTGAGCGCTGACGCCGTACTCTCCAAGTTCAAGCATGTCTCCGAGGACAGCGATGGTCCTTGTCATGCCGGCCATTCCGGCGAGTTCGTCTATCGATGCCTTCATTGACGACGGATTGGCATTATAAACATCGTACAGATACGTCACGCCGCGCACCTTTCTGATCTCAAACCGCATCCGCACTCCGCCGAATGCCTCAAGTCCTTCCTTAATTTTATCAGACCCTATGCCCAGTGTATGTGCGGCAGCGCACGCTGCCAATGAGTTGTATATGTTGAATCTGCCCGAAAGTTTCGACTCCACTGCAACAGCCGATCCTGAAAAGTGGAGGACAAATCTCGATCCTGCGCCTGCCGCCTCGATATCACTCGCTGTTACATCGTTCTCCTCATTACCGATGCCGAATGTGACAATCGGGCCTTTGAACTTGAGCGATACGCCGCCGATGAGGAAATCATCATCCCCGTTTAATACGACTTTCCCCAGATATGGCAGTATTTCGAGTTCGGCGTCCCTTACCGCCTCAAGGGAGCCGAAGCCTTCGAGGTGCTCGAAGCCTATATTGGTAACCACTCCGATATCCGGTGAGGCTATCCGGCAGAGAAGGTCCACATCGCCGGGCCTGTTCGTCCCCATTTCGAGGACCATGGCGCCGGTTTCTTCATCGGCGCGAGTCATGCAGAGCGGCATGCCGATATGATTATTGAGGTTGCCTTCCGTCTTGAGCACTTTGAAGCGGGTGCCGAGTATCGAAGAGATAAGCTCTTTCGTTGTCGTTTTCCCGTTGCTGCCGACAATGGCAACCACCGGCCCCCTGAAACCTTTTCTTATAAACCGTGCAATGGCCTGAAGGGCTTGCAGAGTGTCATCTACCCGGATGATCGTCTTCCCGTCGCCGGAATTTATGCGGCCCGTCCATTGACGGCATACAAGCGCGCCCGCACATGTTTTGAGGCCCTCCTCGACAAAATCATGTCCGTCGAATCTCTCTCCCTTTATGGGGATGAACAACTCGCCCTCTTTTATGGTGCGGGAGTCGATCGAGATGCCTTTAAATTGGTCGGCCCCGCCCGAAACCAGCGTGCCTCCTGTCGCATCGAGAATGTCCTTCAGCTTCAGCATCGCGCGTTCCCCTTGAGACGCCTTCTTCTGCGCCCCCGAAGCGAAATGGCAAAGTTTTCCCTGATAGCATCCTCCATTACGCTTCTGTCGCTGAAGGGGTGGCGGACACCCTCGATCTCCTGGTAATCCTCATGTCCTTTCCCCGCAATAATCGCTATGTCTCCCGGGGATGCGAGAAGAGCGGCCATCCTGATGGCTGTGCGACGATCGGGGATTACGATATAGTTGTCCTTCTCTATTCCGGCTTCGATGTCCTTTATAATTGCCGCAGGATCTTCGTTCCTCGGGTTGTCGGAGGTAATGATGACGAAATCGCTCATCTCCGAAGCGATGCTGCCCATCTTCGGCCGTTTTCCCTTGTCCCTGTTGCCGCCGCAGCCAAAGACGGTTATGATCCTTCCCCGTGGCATCTTCACTTTCCCTGATGCCCAAGAGGCATCGAGAAGCTGCCGCGAGGTTTCCAACAGCCTCTCAAGCGCATCATGAGTATGTGCATAATCGATAATGGCCAAAAACGATTGTCCGAGGTCTACGCGCTCGAACCTGCCCTTCACTATATCGAGGGCGGCTATGCCTTGCGTGATGGCCTCAGCCGGAACGCCCAGCGGCAGCGCAGTGCAGACCGCCGAAAGGACGTTGTATACACCCGTGCGCCCTACCATCGGTGATAAAAGTTTCATACCGTCGAGAGCATTCTTCGCGCTTATACTAAACGAAGTGCCCCTGAACCCCGATACTATTTCCGAAGCAAACACGTCGGCATTTTGGTCCGCCAGGCTGAATGTAATCTGCCTGACTGAGGGCCGGGTTTCTCTGAGCAGCTCCGAAAGCCTCTTGCCGTACGGGTCATCGAGGTTAATCACCGCCGTGCCCCCGTCGATCAGCAACTCCCTGAAGAGCCTCAACTTGGACCGGAAGTAACCCTCCATAGTCCCATGAAAGTCCAGATGATCTCCGGTAAGGTTCGTGAATACCGCAACCTTGAATTGTGCATAATCAGTTCTCTTCTGGGCCAATGCATGAGATGAAACCTCGGCTACCGCATAAGCGCATCCTTTATCCGCCATCTCCCTCAGCAGGCCCTGGAAGTCGCTCGCCTCAGGCGTGGTATGAGGCGCTAAGAAGCATTCGTCCTTTATCATATAGCTGATGGTCCCTATCAGCCCGACACCCTTGGCCCATTTTTCGAGGACCGACTTTATCAGATATGAGGTAGTAGTCTTTCCGTTCGTGCCGGTTATGCCGATGACACCGATTGTTTCAGAAGGGTTGCCATAGAAGGTATTCGACAGCGCTGCAAGAGCGTCCC
>JBGOVD010000284.1:0-3837 GCA_041477935.1 Dissulfurispiraceae bacterium
CGAGGGAATCAGGAAGCTCTGGATCAGGGGAGCTCCGGCCATCGGCATCGCAGCGGCCATGGGAATAGCTCTAGGTGCGCAGGAGATATCCGCCCAGAATTTCGACGAATTCGTGGAGGGGATGCAGCCTATTTTCAATACACTGCTCGGCACGAGGCCTACGGCTGTGAATATCCATTGGGCAGTCGTCAGAATAAAGAAGTTCCTGCAGGAAAATAATAGGCTATCAATTGATAAGCTCAAGCAGATGCTGATCGATGAATCGAACCGTATACTGGATGAGGATATTGCGGTCAACAGGGCAATAGGCGAATGGGGCGCGCAATTCATCAGGGACGGCGATACCATCCTGACCCACTGCAATGCCGGCAGCCTTGCAACAGGCGGATACGGTACCGCAACCGCTCCGATGCTGGTTGCGAAAGAGCAGGGGAAGCGTATTCATGTTATAGCCGGTGAGACAAGGCCGGTGCTGCAGGGAGCGCGCCTAACGTCATGGGAGCTCATGCAGTCCGGAATTCCGGTGACGCTCATTACCGATAATACCGCCGGGGCGCTGATGAAGAGGGGCATGATCGATCTGGCCATTGTCGGCACCGACAGGACGACAAGGAACGGCGATGTCGCCAACAAGATCGGCACTTATACCGTGGCCGTATTATGCAGGGAACATGACATTCCTTTTTATGTTGCAGCCCCGTTGAGCAGCATCGATTTTGACATGCCGTCGGGAGATCTTATCCCCATCGAGGAGAGGAGCGCCGACGAGGTCAGGACCATCAACGGCCACCAGGTTGCCCCCGAGGGAGTAAATGTTATAAACTTAGCTTTCGATGTGACTCCGGCAAAATTTGTTTCCGCCTTCTTTACCGAAAAAGGGGCTTTCAAACCGAGAGACCTTAAAAAGCTGATGCGGGAGGATATAGACCTCGATTCAACACGGTTGCGACACTGATGAAGGCAGAAGAAATATTTAGGCAATACGCCCTGGAACTTAAGGCTGTAGAACGGGAACTCCTCTCGATCTTCGACAGTTCCGCGGCCGTCATTCCGCTCATCGGCAAGCATATTGTCGACAGCGGAGGCAAAAGGATAAGGCCCCTCTTCCTTCTCATGAGCGCCGATCTTTGCGGATATTACGGAGACCAGCGCGCGCACCTGGGGGCGATCATCGAAGCGATCCATACAGCATCGCTGCTCCACGACGACGTCATCGACGGCGCTGAAACCAGGCGGGGCAAGGCCGCAGCCCATACGGTCTGGGGGAACCAGGTGGTGGTCCTCGTCGGAGATTTCCTCTATTCCAACGCCCTCAGGCTTGCGGTGCATCAAAAGAACCAGAAGATCATGGAAGCCCTTTCCGAGGCCACTACCCGGATGACCGAAGGAGAGCTCCTGCAGCTCCATAAAACCGGCGATCCCGAAATTACCATGGACGAATACTTCAAGATCATCTCTGCAAAGACCGGCATACTTATCTCTGCGGCCTGCAGGATCGGTGCTGTTATTGCGGGACAGACCGAGGCCAGGGAGAAAGCCTTATCCGAATTCGGTCTCAAGACCGGCATTGCTTTTCAGCTTGCCGACGACATATTAGACTATGTGGCGCGCCAGAAGGATTTGGGAAAGAAGCTCGGCAAGGACCTCGATGAGGGCAAGATCACGATGCCGCTCATACATTTGTTGAAGGTGGCTCCTGCAGCCGAAAGAAAAGAGGTCATCGCTATAATCGAAGATACCGCCGGAACAGGAGATAACGGAAGCGATGCCGGGGACATCACATCAGATAAAAGAAGGACTAATCTCGACAGGATCACGGCGCTTTTTACCAAATACAACGCCATAGAAGAGTCGTTCAACATTGCACGGCGTCTGGTCGAAGAAGCGAAAGCCGAACTCGATATTTTCCCGGATTCCGAATATAAAAGTGCGATTCTAGCCATGGCGGACTATACGCTTCTGAGGAAAAAATGAAATGCATCCATACGCCGAGCTAGCGAAGAACGCTGTTGAGGAGTATGTGAGAACCGGGAACATCCTTGCTGCCCCGGAGGAAATCCCTGCGGATATGCTGCGAAGGGCGGGAGTTTTTATCTGCCTTAAAGTGCATGGTCACCTGAGAGGATGTATAGGCACCTTTCAGCCCAGCAGCAAAAATCTCTACCAGGAGATAGTCAGAAATTCCATCTCAGCATCTACCGAAGACCCCCGGTTTTCCCTTGTAAGGCCGGACGAACTCGATGACATAACCTATTCCGTCGATGTGTTGTCGGAACCTGAAAAGGTGGCCCAACTGTCGGAACTGGCCCCCAAAAAATATGGTATCATCGTTGTCAAAGGACCCAGAAGAGGACTGCTGCTGCCTGACCTTGAAGGCGTCGAAACTGTAGAAGAGCAGCTCCGCATCACAAAAATGAAAGCAGGCATTCGATCTGAAGATGAGGATGTGGAGATTTTCAGGTTCACTGTCGACCGTTACAGTTAGTCGTCAGTTCTTTCCCTTTCCCGCTCTTTTGAAAGTCCCACTCTTGCCGCCGCTCTTTTTGAGGAGCATAATCTCCGAGATGATCATCTCTTTGTCGACCGCCTTGCACATGTCGTAGATCGCAAGGGCAGCTACCGATGTTGCCGTGAGCGCCTCCATCTCGACGCCTGTCTGACCGGTAACTTTCGCAGTCGCCGCTATATCGACCTTGTTCTTCTTGTCGTCAATAACGAAATCTATGGTCACCGAGGTTATATTCAGAGGGTGGCACATCGGAATAAGTTCAGACGTCTTCTTTGCGGCCATGATACCGGCGACCCTCGCAACTCCCAGAACATCACCTTTTTCGATCTTGCCCTGCTTTATAAGCTGCAAGGTATCTGACTTCATGGAGATCGACCCCGAAGCCACTGCCTCTCTGATAGTGGCGGTCTTTCCTGTCACATCCACCATGCGGGCCTTTCCTTCGTCGTCGAAATGGGTAAGTTTCATAAGGTGCCTCCTGCGGACCATAGTGGTAATCATTTTAACGAATGGAGACGATAAAAACAAAGCATATAAACAATCGATCTGCAGCTACTTTTTAGATTTAGAGTCGAATTCAGGACAACGTCGCATAATGGGTAACGACACGAGGATTCAATTGCAATTTCGAGAAACAGATGCAAACTGATCGAGGAATTGAATGAAGATCGAATCTCAGCACTTTATACCGGATTAAATCTGTAGCCAGTGCCCCACAGTGTCTCGATGTATTCCGGGTTCGACGGATCCTGTACTTATTTTGCGGGTAAAAGGTCACCGTCACTCGTGAACTGCAATGTCTCGGGGAAGCCAATTTTCTCACATCCCTCAGCCTGAAGAAAGGCTGTCTTATTGAGCCATAACTCCTCAATCTGCAGAGTGTTGCGGATCCTCGCGACTGTGATGTCTTTATCCGGCTTTCCCTCTAATCCCCGAAATGCCCATTCTATTGCATCACGGTCACTACCCGGAAAAGGGGGACAAAAAGCCCGTTCCCAGAAGCCGGTGGTCCGAACATTCATCAATGTAGCCTTCCAGTCAATTGCCTCAACAAGTTTGCGCGTAGTCAGGTCTGCGAGACCAAGTCCGTTGGCATTGCCGTCAGAGGCCTTCGACAGTCTCAACACAATAATGCGCGATATCCTTGGGGAATCCGGTTCGGGCAGGTCTGTTATTTTCCATCGGCCGATTATGTTCGTATCCATACCCGTACCGCTGAAGTTCTTGCCCATTTCTTCAATTATCAGAATGTCGAGTTGCCTGAGAGGCAATCCCGGCAGCAAGCTATGGGCGTATCTCAGCAATTCCATTTCACGTTCTTCCATCTC
>JBGOVD010000388.1:0-2614 GCA_041477935.1 Dissulfurispiraceae bacterium
ATACTCTTTTTTTAAAGGCTGCCACTGACGATGTTGAAGAGGGCAAGGATTTCATCGATTACCTGAACCCCCGCTCTGTCGAAGTGCTCACATCATGCCGCGTAGAGCCGGCCCTGTCGGAGGCTCTTCCCGGCAGCCGCTATCAGTTTGAGAGAATGGGATACTTCTGCGCTGATATCGTTGCTTCAGTGCCGGGCAAGTGTGTTTTTAACAGGATTGTGACGCTAAAGGATGATTGGGCTAAACTGCAGAAGGCCGGAAAGAAATAAGAATCCAAATTTGCAGCCTGGCAGGACCATATTGAGAGCCCGGAGACAATCTGCATCTCCGGGCCTTTAACTCTAATCCTTCGCTAATCTCTCTGCCACCGCATCAATGAATTCTTCGGTGAGTGCGTATTTTGTCACGCAGGACTCGGCGATAAGCATCAGGTCTTTGGTCATGATGCCGCTCTCTACCGTGTCTATAACAGTTTTCTCGACTTTCCGTGCAAATGCCGTCACATCAGGAGTATTGTCGAGTTCTCCCCTCTTGGCGATTGCTCCGGTCCAGGCGAATATCGAGGCGATCGAATTCGTGGAAGTGGGATTGCCCTTCATGTGCTCATAATAATGGCGTGTCACAGTGCCGTGGGCAGCCTCGTACTCGTACTTGCCGTCGGGAGAGACGAGGACCGATGTCATAAGGCCGAGGCTGCCGAAGCCTGTGGCGACCATGTCAGACATTACGTCACCGTCATAATTCATGCAGCACCAGAGCATACCTCCGGGAGACTTGATGACCTGGGCGACGGCATCATCAATGAGCATGTAGCGGTATTGTATGCCGGCCTGCTCCAGTTTATCCCTGACCTTTTCTACTTCTTCTGCAAATATGTCTCTGAAAAAGCCGTGGTACTGCTTGGAGATAGTGTCCTTTGCGCCGAACCAAAAGTCCGTCTTTTCACTTAAAGCGTAATTTATGCACGAGCGCGCGAAACTCCTTATCGATTTCTCGGTGTTATGCATGCCCATAACGACGCCGCGTCCGTCGAAGTCGTGAATCTTCACGATCTTCTTTTCGCTCCCATCCGCCGGGGTGAATACGATCTCGGCGGTGCCGGGCCTGTCGACGACATATTCAGAATTCTTGTAAATATCGCCGTAGGCATGACGGCCTATGACGATCGGTTTCTTCCACGCCTTTACCGCCGGCGGGATATTCCTGATGATGATCGGCTTTCTGAAAACCGTCCCGTCGAGGATCGAACGGATGGTCCCGTTTGGGCTCTTCCATTGCTTCTTTAGGTTGTATTCTGTTACACGGGCCGTGTTGGGTGTGATCGTTGCGCACTTGACGCCGATGCCGAACTCCTTTATGGCATTCGCGGCGTCGACGGTCACCTTATCGTCCGTATCGTCCCGGTGCCTGATGCCAAGGTCATAATACTTTATGTCGACATCCAGAAAAGGGGTAATAAGCTTGTCCTTGATAAGTTGCCACATGATGCGCGTCATCTCGTCGCCGTCCATCTCGACTATAGGGTTCTTAACTTTAATCTTTTCAGCCACGAATTCCTCCTCGAAAAATGGTAAGTGATAATTTAAATTGAATACAAAGGAGTTGTCAAAGGGATGGGAATCGTATATGCTATCGTCGATGGAAAAATTTATCCTGAAAAGGACCATCGGCAGCGGCGCTGTCGGGAAGGTTTCGGATTACCTGGCCTCCGAAAGCGGGCTTTCCAGGGGCCGCATCAAGGAGGCCATGAACAAAGGCGCCGTATGGGTCGGTAAAGACAAGGGCGGTCTGAGAAGGCTCCGCAAGGCCACGGCGATGCTCGGCAGCGGTATGCGGATAGAGTTCCACTGCGACGAAGCGCTGCTCGCCATTGTGCCGCCGCAGGCACGATGCCTGGAGGACCAGAAAGAGTACAGCGTATGGGTAAAGCCGACGGGACTTTTGGCACAGGGAACTATGTACGGGGACCATTGTTCATTGATGCGCCAGGCCGAGATCTTTTTTGAAGGCAAACGGGAGGTTTTCCTTGTCCATCGCCTCGACCGCGAGGCCGCCGGGCTCATGCTCATCGCCCACACGAAAAAGGCGGCCGCTCTGCTTTCAGAAATTTTCCGCAATAATTTGATTATCAAGAAATATCGGGTTGAAGCGCTGGGTAATCTCGCTGAACGAGGCCGGAAGGGGACTATCGACCTGCCCCTTGAAGGAAAGACGGCGCTTACGGAATATGAGGTAGAATCATATGATCCTGCATCCAACACATCGACAGTCGATGTAACTATCAAGACCGGACGCCTCCACCAGATTCGCCGCCATCTCGAAATGATAGGTTTTCCCGTGATGGGAGATCCGAAGTACGGCAAGGGAAACAAGAACAACGAGGGGATGAAGCTGGTCGCTTATTCGCTTAAATTCGAATGTCCTTTCAGAAGCAGTGAGATTGAATTCAACTATAGTTAAAGAGTTAATGATCATTGTAAAGCAAGAAATTATTAGGCCAGGCAAATTGAAAAGAAAACCAATATGGTGTATCATAAGTGTAGCACTAAGGAGGTGATTTCTGTGCCGACAAAAAATCCCAGAATAAACGTGGTCCTTGAAAGGCCATTATATA
>JBGOVD010000259.1:0-4126 GCA_041477935.1 Dissulfurispiraceae bacterium
GAAGGAAAAGACAGAAGTGAAAAGCCTATGCCCGCGCCGAGGCAGCCGAGCGGAAGCAAAAAAGGTTTTTCTTTCCTGTCGGTATAGTAGCCGAATATCGGCTGCACTACGGAGGAGGCCAGGTTCGATGCAACAAGGATGAATCCCGCCGTAGTGTAAGTCAGGTCAAGCTTGTCTTTGAGAAACGGCAACGCAGCCGGAAGCGCGCCCTGGTAGATATCAGTCATGCAATGCCCCATGGAGAGCAGCAAGAGCACTTTCAGATTGAACTTTTTCATTTTTTATAAATACTCCTTTTGTATATCTCTGTCCGGCCACTTCGGGTCCGCCAAAACAACAGAAGCCTCAACCTGTCGTTCTGGAATGGACCAATATGTCTTTAGGAGTCTTGTTTTTTCTTCCACAGGTACACGCTTGAACCCGTGTTTCTCGTAAAATCGAATCGCCCATGCTGCATCCGCCCAAGTCCCGATAAGGACTGGCGTGGTTATCTCTTTCAAAAGAAATTCAAGCAACCTGCTGCCTATGCCCTGATTCCTGCTCGCTGTTCTGACATAGGCATGGCGGATCAGAGTCACATCCTGTATGGGCTGTACGCCCATTACGCCGGTCAACTCTCCCTCGTTCTCATATCCCCACAACTCGACTCCTTCATCAATCTGGCGCCGAAGTTCATCCTCCGGCATATAGGGTTCCTTCCACCTGTCCGGAGGGATAACCCCTTTGTAGGCTACAGCCGCATCATTGATAATCGAATGCATTATTCTAAAATCATTATCAGTGCATATGCGGATCATGCCCCCGTCCTCCCGGAAAGTATTCTTTCGTCGCTCGCTATAAACTTCGAAAAGGCGATCCAGTCGAATCCTCCGTAATGACGTCTCAATATGGCCTCTCCTGAAAAACCGAGTTTTGAGTAAAACACCAGGAGATTAGATGCAAGCAGACCCGTTTCGAGGTATACTTATGGACAGATCCCGCCACCCGATTCTCGACCTCCGCAATCAGTCCACGCCCGATTCCTTCACCCTGAAGACTGGGCTTTACCGACAGACGCTCTATGATGCAGACGCCGCCCTTATTATAATACCTCACCGAACCCGCAGGGCTGTCATCGACGTATGCGGCGATGATGGATTTGCACTTCACATCCTTCCGCATATCTTCGATAGTCTCGTTAAGCGGAGGTATCTGCTCCGGCATCAGATGGTCTGTATACCGTTCAAAAGCGTCCTTCTGAATAGCGAGAAGAGCAACGAGATCTTCATCTCCTGCATTCCGAAACAGTGTCCCCTTAATTCCCATAGCCAACCTCCTGAGATTATATTTCGACTGCGCCTCATCATGCGGTCGTCACCGCCTCCCAAATAAAAAAGGCCACGGAATTTGTTCCGTGGCCTGTGGGATTTTCTGTTGCGATCTGCTAACAGCGAATAGAATACCCCTCAGCCACGGCATCAATATGCCAGGCCTTCCAAAGGGTTCTCTTAATGACGAGCTTCTCGCAAAACATGATTATCAATATACGCCCGATCCGTTTTTAATGTCAAGAAAAATCAAGCTATGCACCGGTGTTTGTTTTCTTCAAATATTTACCCTGAATGTTCGCTTTTATCAGGCCGTCTCCTTCAGCACGATAAGGCAGTGATTTCTTGATCTCCGAGAAAATATAATCGACATCCGAGGATTTGGTACAGAGTTCCGAAGCCTTTTTATCGAATGCGATAAGATATTCTTTCATGTCCGCAATATCTTTCTTCGTAGAGATCGGTCCGTGACCCGGAATAATCGTGACTGCATCCACCTTCTGGATATCGTCGAGCACATTGGTCCAGCCCATGATATCTCCATCCGCTATATATGGATGGTAGTTCGTAAATAGGATGTCGCCTGTAAACAGCACCTTTTTGCCGGGCAGATAGACGAGAATGCTTCCCCCCGTATGGGATGCCCCTTTATAGAGCAGATCGACCTGCTGATCACCGAGGTCTATTTCCATCGTGCCGTTAAAGGTCACAGTCGGAAAGGCGATTTTGGTCCCCTCCATGTCCTGTTCCGTAAGGCCGTATTTTGAGGCATTTTTCAGCGTCAGCTCGCCCTTTTTCTCAAGACTCTCTTTATCGACGATATGCGATATGATTATCGCCCCGAGTTTTTCGAACTCCGAATTGCCGAAAGTATGGTCGAGATGATAGTGGGTATTGACCACATACTTGATAGGTTTGTCGGATACCGACCGGATATCTTTAATGAACCTCTTAGCCTCTTTTGCCGATATCAGGGTGTCTACAACCAGTATCCCGTCTCTGCCTATGATGATGCCTGCGTTAGCTCCGAAGCTGTTTTGCGGCGACATCTTCTTTATATCGGCATACGAATATACGTTGTCGGCAATTTTGATCAGCCCGTCCTGTGCAAATATTTGGCCGGAAAAAATGAAAATACATGACAGGGCGGCAGCCAGGACCTGCAGACAGTATACACGCTGCAATGAAGCATTAATTTTCATTTGGACTCTCCTTGGTTGCGTATAATAAAATGAATTATGCTGATACTTTTTTATAAATGTCAACAGAACGCGGAAGATGATTTATAGAGTGATTCAGCATTGCCCTTCACATGTGTGCCTGCACAATGATATTATACAGTCGATGGATAACCTGATCGTGGAGGGCGAACCTGTCTAATTCGGCAGACACCGCAATGTCAGCCCATGGCAAGACTGCCGGACGAAGGACCAAGGAGCGCATCCTCATCGTCGATGACAGCATGACATCGGCCTTTGCCCTGAGAAAGGCCATCGAGGACAGGCTTCATTTCGAGACGATTGTGGCCGCGACTTACCGGCAGACAAAAAGTCTTATCGAGGAGAAGCAAATGCAGTTCTCCCTTGCGATCATAGACCTCGTTCTGCCGGACGACTCGAAGGGGAAGGTTGTAGATTATATCTGCTCCAAAGGCATCCCAGTCATGGTCTTTACAGGCTCATACAAGGAAAAGGTCAGGGAATTGATGCTGTCGAAGAACGTCATAGACTACTTCGTCAAAGAGAACCCTGACATAATAAATACTATAGTCGACGGCGTGCATCGCATTGCCCGGAACAGGCATACAAAAGTGCTCGTTGTCGAAGATTCAGCGACATCGCGGCTTTTTATCCGCGAAGTGCTCGAACGATATCTGTTCAGAGTATTCGATGCTGCCGACGGGGGCAGTGCGCTTAAAATCCTGAAGAAGCATCCCGATATCAGGGTCATTATCACGGATTATCACATGCCGAAGATTGACGGCTTCCAGCTCACTGCGATTGTCCGAAAGACCCATGAGAGGAACAAGCTGGCCATTATCGGACTTTCCGCCGATGAGAAGGAGGCGCTCTCGATAAGGTTTTTAAAAAACGGAGCCAACGATTTTCTGAAGAAGCCCTTTCTGCCGGAGGAGCTTTATTGCAGGGTCGTTCAGAATGTGGAACTGATCGAGCAGTTCCAGGAATTAAGGGAAGCTTCAAACACAGATTTCCTGACCGGGCTTCGCAACCGAAGGTTCTTTTATCTCGTTGCTGAAGAGTTCCACAAGAATGCGCTGAGAGGGCATCTCTCGTATGCCATGGCCATTATCGACATCGATGACTTTAAGAGGATCAACGATACCTGCGGTCATGATGCCGGCGATGTCGTATTGAAAAAAACGGCCGCGCTGCTGCGCAAGAATACCCGGAAATCGGACATCCTCTGCAGGTTCGGGGGGGAAGAATTCTGCGTCCTCATGACCAATGTTGAAAAGGGACTTCTGCCGGACATACTCGAAAAGATACGCACCCTTATTGAAAACACAACGATCACGGCAAGGAACAGACGAGTGCGGTTGACTGTTTCGATAGGTGCGACAGTCAAACTCGAAAGTTCCCTTGACCTGATGATCCTGGCTGCCGACAGGATGCTTTACGAGGCAAAGCATCAGGGGAAGAACCGGGTCGTCATAGACTTCGGTGTATAGCCGGCATACCCGACATCATGGATTAAAGTTCGGCGTGGCCCGGCCCATTTGTTATGGTTTTGCATAAAGGGTATAATAGAAACAAAAAAAGGAGCATTCTGTGATACGCCATACCTTTTCCCTGCTTAAC
>JBGOVD010000095.1:0-7060 GCA_041477935.1 Dissulfurispiraceae bacterium
AAAGGTTGAGGGAGGCCGAGCACCTGTCGGGCCTCGGACAGCTATCGCGCCATATGGCCCACGAGATCCGCAACCCGCTTAATTTTATCAGTCTGAGCATCGACCATATCGGCGAAAAATACAGACCTGACGACAGGACGAAGCACGAGAAATTCAGCAGCCTTATCAGCGGTATCAGGCAGGAGATCAACCGCCTCGATAAACTTGTCAACGACTTTCTAGATTACAGCCGGCCCCTGTCGATGAACCGGCAGATGGTCAATGTAAAAGGACTCCTCGACGACATCATGGACCTGATATGGGCAAGGGCTGATGTTGAGGGGATTAAAATCGTGAAAGATTATGACTCTCCCGTCGAACTTTACCTCGATCCGGACCTTTTCAAGACGTGCGTGCTGAATGTGGTTACGAACTCTTTTCATGCCATGGCTTCATCCGAAGGTGAGAAGATGTTGATGATTAAAACTTTCGTAGACGAGCACGTCTTTGTGCTCACTATTTCCGATAAGGGCGAGGGGGTGCCCCCGGAAAACCTGCCGAAGATCTTCGAACCCTTCTTCTCGACCAAGGAGGCCGGCCTGGGCCTGGGGCTCCCTCTGACGAGGAGGGTCATCGAGGAGCACGGCGGACGTGTAGACTTCGAGAGCGAGCCGGGTAAAGGAAGCGAGATGACCTTCACCATCCCGCTAAAAAAATTCACCGTTTTGTAAGGGGAAAGGGTCGCCATGCCAGTCATAATTGTTATCGACGACGAACAGCGCCAGAGAAATATTTTAGAAACCATACTCGAAGATGAAGGGTACGAGGTCCACACTGCGCCCTCAGCCGAGAAGGGCCTGGAACTGATCAGGACATTCGCTCCTGACATCGTCCTCACCGATCTGAAGATGAGCGGCATCTCCGGACTGCAACTTTTGGCTGCATTGCCCGATGGGTCCGTGAAACCTTCGGTAATAATTATGACGGCATACGGGACCATCTCTTCTGCAGTAGAAGCGATGAAAAAAGGTGCCTTCGACTATCTGACAAAACCGCTCGAAAAAGATGCAATCGTCATGACGGTGCAGAAAGCCGCCGAGCGGATGCAGCTCATCAGGGAGAATATCGACCTCAGGAACGCCCTTTACGAAAAGTTCAGCATGGACGGCATCATAGGCAGCTCCAGGAAGATGAAGGAGATCATGGATGTCGTCAAAAAGGTGGCGCCCACATCGGTAACTGTCCTCATCTTCGGTGAAAGCGGAACCGGAAAAGAGTTGATCGCCCGGGCGGTACATTACAACAGCTTGCGGAAGAGCGGGCCGTTCACCGCCATTAACTGTGCTGCGATCCCGGACAATCTTATCGAAAGCGAACTCTTCGGCTATGAACCAGGGGCCTTCACCGGCGCGACGCACCGGAAAAACGGCCTCTTCGAGGCAAGCAACAAGGGCACTCTCTTTCTGGATGAGATCGGGGACCTTCCACTTCTTACCCAGACCAAGCTCCTGCGGGTATTGCAGGACAAGGAAATCAGGAGGATAGGAGGACATGACAGCATAAAGATCGATGTCCGGATTCTCGCCGCCACAAACAAAGACCTCGAAAGGGAGGTTTCAAGCGGCAAATTCAGGGAGGACCTGTTTTACCGGCTGAAGGTCGTCACTGTCGAACTGCCGTCACTGAAAGAGCGCAAGGAAGACATACCTCAACTGGTCGATTTTTTCATCGGCAAATACAACCAGGAATTCGGCAAAAGAGTCAAAGGAGCCAATGAAGGCGCCTTTAAGGCATTGAAGGACTATTACTGGCCGGGAAATATCAGGCAGCTCGAGTCGGTCGTGGAGCGTGCAGTTCTGATGTGCGACTGCGAGTCGATATCCCTGGATGATATCAGGGGCGAACTGAAGATGCCCGGGAAAAGCGGGGCCTTTGACATTGAAATACCGGATGAGGGCATCAATTTCGAGGAATTGGAGAAGATGCTGATCAAAAAAGCCATGGCCAAGACGAATAATGTGGCAGCCAGGGCCGCCAGGCTTCTTGGGATGAGCTATAAGACCTTCTGGTACAGGCTCGAAAAATTCGGCCTTAACGAGGGTTCCCCGAATGGGGAGAATAATCCCGATATACGAACCTAGAAGGCGCTTCGCCCCACATCACTGCAGCAATAGCCTGTCTTTTCTTTCCGGCATGCAAAATGCTACTATAGCAGTGCCAAAAATAAGGGATCTCCAAATCGCGTCAAAAAGGGGGCGTATCGAATGAAGAAGATTTTAGCACTGGTTGTGGCGCTTATGTTTGCATTTTCACTGACAGCGGCTTTCGCGGCAGAAAAAGCTGCTGAGACGAAGGCAGCTCCGGCCAAAGAGGCCAAGAAGTCGGCAGCCAAGAAGCATCAGTTGACAGGTGAGGTTAAGGCCGTCGACGCCAAGGCTGCTACCGTGACGATCAAGGGCAAGAAGGAGATGACCTTCTCTGCCGATGAGAAGATGTTGAAAGATGTAAAGATCGGCGACAAGATCGTCGTCACTTACACCGAGTCGGACGGCAAAGCCACCGCAACGGGTATCAAGGCTGCAAAGGCGCCCAAGAAGGCAGAGCCGAAGAAGGAAGAAAAAAAGGCTGAGCCCGCGGCAAAGCCTGCCACTCAGGACAGTAAGCCCGCAAAGAAGAAAAAGAGCGTAGAAGGCTGCTAGGAAAAGAGAAGAAACCTGCTTTTCTCAAAGGGTGTTCCACTAAAAGAGCACCCTTTTTCTTTTTCAGATCATCTTGCCGCATCGTTTTTATCTTTGAATCTTTGACCTTTGAGCTGTCACTGCTATAAAATATTTATTCATTATTCGTAACCCCAGATTACTTGGAATATCGAAAATTATTTTGCTGCTTTCGGAGGAGACAGATGATCAAGATCGAGCTTGCCGACCGTGTAAAAAACCTTCCGCCTTATCTCTTCGCTACCATCGACAAGATGAAGCAGGAGGCCCTTTCCAGGGGCGTTGACGTCATAGATCTCAGCATAGGCGATCCTGACATACCGACACCGAAGCATATAGTGGAGGCAATGAAAAAGGCCGTCGAAAAGCCGGAACATCACCGCTATCCTTCATACGAAGGAATGCTTTCATATCGTGAAGCCGTTGCCGGGTGGTATAAGAGAAGGTTCAATGCGACACTAGATCCGAAAACCGAGGTCCTCTCGCTTATCGGCTCCAAAGAGGGCATCGGCCACATACCATTTGCCTTCGTCAACCCTGGCGATGTAGTGCTCGTGCCGTCTCCGGGTTATCCCGTCTATCCGGTCGCAACCCTTTTTGCCGGCGGCGAATCGTATCTGATGCCCCTGATTGAGGACAATGCGTACCTGCCCGATTTCAAGGCCATCCCGGAGTCTGTGCTAAAAAGGGCGAAACTTATGTTCCTGAATTATCCCAACAATCCAACAGCTGCGCTCGCCCCCAAAGAGTTTTACAAGGAGGCGATAGAGCTGGCTGCAAAATACGATATCATCCTCTGCCATGACGCGGCATATTCTGAAGTATATTATGACGGCGAAAGACCGCTGAGCTTCCTCGAAATGGAAGGCGCCGGTGAGGTGGGCATAGAGTTCCATTCCCTGTCCAAAACCTACAACATGACCGGCTGGAGAATTGGCTTTGCTGTCGGCAACAAGGACGTGCTTGCCGGCCTCGGTAAGATCAAGTCCAACCTCGATTCCGGTATATTCCAGGCTGTGCAGGAGGCCTCGATAGCCGCTCTTGGTACCGAAGACTCGCTTCTGGCGGGGATCAGGGATACCTACCAGGAGCGAAGGGACGTCCTCTGCAGCGGGCTCAACGAGATAGGAATAAGCGTTAAGAAGCCGAAGGCCACTTTTTACGTATGGACCAAGGTGCCGACCGGCCATACCTCTGCGAGCTTTGTTTCGCATCTGCTCGAAAAAGCCGGGGTCCTGGGTACGCCGGGAGTCGGGTTCGGGGCGCCCGGTGAGGGATATATCCGCTTTGCACTCACTGAGAATGCCGGGAGGATCAGGGAAGCGGTCGGAAGGATCAAAAAAGTCCTCTAGATGTCCAGAATATACATCGGAGTCGGGTCGAACCTCGGAGACAAAGAGGGTAACTGCAAGGCTGCCATCGAAAAATTGTCTGGAAAAGGCATCACCATAAAGAAAATATCGTCGCCCTATAATACAAAACCCTGGGGTGTCGAAGACCAGCCCGATTTCGTGAATATGGCAGTAGAAGCCGAGACCGATATCCATCCATCGGAACTGCTGCCGATTTTAAAAACTATTGAAAAAGAGATTGGCAGGCAGGACGGCGTGCGCTGGGGTCCCCGTCTCATCGATCTCGACCTGCTTTTTTATGATGACATTGTGATTTCGAGTGATGAACTGGTAATTCCGCATCCGCGCCTTCACGAAAGAGAATTCGTACTGCTTCCGCTGGCTGAAATTGCAGCCGACCACGTCCACCCCATTTTGAAAACCACGATCAAACAATTGGCGGAAAATCTGGGAAAAGGGGCATCGCAATGAAAGGGCCGGCCTTAGGAACCCGGCAGTCGATCTTCTTCTGCGAGTTCGACGGACCCGTGACCCGCAGCTTTGCCATTAAGGTCGTCTGAGACTCGTGTTGATTTTTTTGCGGAGGATTTCGTCTTCGTCGTTTTCTTGTTCGCAGTCTTTTTCGGGCTCTTGTTGATAAGGCCCTCTTCGAGCGGGATCTTCGCCAATACCTCCTCTACGGTAGTAATGCCGAGTCCTACTTTTTCCCAGGCATCGTCAAACAATAATTTGACGCCCTCCTGCCGCGCAACTTCGGCTATCTTTATCTCAGATGCATCTTTGAAGAGCACCGTCTTAATACCAAGGCTGACCGGAAGATACTCGTAAATTGCCGTCCTTCCAAGGTAGCCGCTATTGTAACAATACTGACATCCTTCTCCCTTGTAATGCTTCTTTATCTCAGGCAATCCGAAGCTGTCCATGAATACCGAAAGTTCCTCGTCTACAGCCAGCTCGACCTTGCAATGGATACATATCCTCTTTACAAGACGCTGTGCAAGTATTGCGCTAAGTGAAGATCCCAGCAGATACGGGGGTATACCTATATCGAGAAGGCGCGTAATTGTTGCAGCAGTACTGTTGGTATGAAGCGTCGTTAGCACCAGATGGCCCGTCATGGCTGCCCTCATGGCTATCTCTGCCGTTTCGGCGTCACGAACCTCTCCAATCTTGATTACGTCCGGGTCTTGCCGCAGAACGGACCGCAGGATATTGGCAAAGGTCCTTCCGATGTCCTCATGGACCTGTATTTGTGTGATGCCCTCGATCTTGTACTCGACCGGATCTTCGACGGTAACGATATTCCTGGTCTCCGACTTCATATGATTGAGGGCGGCGTAGAGGGTCGTTGTCTTTCCGCTCCCTGTCGGTCCTGTAACGACGAGCATCCCCTGCGGACGCCTGAGAATGCCGGAAATCGAGCTTCTCATGGCCTCCGGAATGCCGAGTTCCTGGAGAGTGACGATACCGGAACTCTGGTCGAGCAGCCTGATGACGACCTTCTCCCCGTAAATAGACGGGATCGTGGATATCCTGAGATCGATCTACTTATCATGAAGCGTGACGTGACTGCTCCCGTCCTGGGACAATCTGCGATTGGTAATGTCGAGACTCGAAATGATCTTGATGCGGGATATGACCGATTCATGGATATTCCGGTCATAGGTGAATATATTCCTGAGATCACCGTCGACCCTGAACCTCACCTGCACGATACGACGCCGGGGTTCGATATGGATATCGCTGGCCCTCATCTTGATCGCCTCGGCAATCATCATCGCAACCAGCTTGACGATGGGAGGAGCCTTGCTTTTCGAATACAGGGACTCGATATTGGCATCAGTCTCTTCCGACTTCGGCACCTCTGAGAACTGTATTTCCTTGTCGGCGCTGATGTTTGAGCTGTAGAGGTCGAGAAGTTCGGGACTGTCCGCTCCTTCGACATAGTAGCGTTCTATCGCATCAAGGATGGAGCTTTCGTGGGAGATGAGCGGCGATATCCTGAGCTTGGTATGGAATGCAATCTCGTCTATCGCGCGATAATCGAGGGGGTCGGCCATAACAAGGACGAGTGTAGAGTTCTTTTTTTCGAGCGGGAAGATGACCCTCTGTTTGGCCATCTTCTTGGGAATGATGGTCTTGAGTTCGAGGGGGAGCTCGCAGTCGACATTGTCCAGGAACTCGATAATCGGCAGAGAAAACTTCTTTGCCAGAGCTTCGATTATCTGATCCTTTGTTACATAGTTGAGGGAAACAAGCGTTTCACCCAGCTTCTTCTTGATGGTCTTCTGGCGCGTGAGCGCCTCAATAAGCTGCTCATTCGTGAGCAACCCCTGGTCCATCAGCAATTCCCCCAGTTTTTTCCTCACCGTAACCATGCTATTAAATATACCATTTTTGTGCGCTGCGGCGCTGATTGCCCTAAAAGAACGAGTTAATGTTAAAATTAGGATATCGTTTCAGGAGGCTGTTATGTTGAACATGAAGTCGGTGGACCCGGTAAGGCTGTCCACGAATACTAAATTTAAATTTAAGTGCCATAAAGATATCAGTTGTTTCACCAAGTGCTGCAGCAATATCCAGATCATGCTCACCCCGTACGATATAATAAGACTCAAGAACCGGCTTAAATTATCGTCGGGCGAATTCCTGAATGATCACACCTATGTCGAGATAGAGGAAAAATCGGCCTACCCTTTCGTGTTCCTGAAAATGAACGAAGACAAAGACCGCAAGTGCCCCTTCGTAACAGCGGACGGCTGCTCTATTTATGACGACAGGCCCGCCAATTGCCGGTATTATCCGATCGGACAGGCGTCGCTGAAAAAGAAAGACGATACTATCAACGAACTCATCACAGAGGAATTTTATTTCTTTGTCAAGGAAGACCACTGCCTCGGCTTCAACGAAGACAAGACATGGACCGTAGGCGAATGGCGCGACGACCAGGGTGTGGACATCTACGACGAAATGAACCGCGGCTGGAAAGAGATACTCTTCCAAAGGAACCTG
>JBGOVD010000058.1:0-8517 GCA_041477935.1 Dissulfurispiraceae bacterium
CCGGCCTTATGAACATTATCAGGTTCGGATTGACCATTTCATTCATTGGCGTGGTTGTTGCGCTTACCATTTCGACCCTGACGACCCGGCGGATTGTCCGCCCCCTCACTGAATTGATCCGGGCGGCCCGGGAGATGGAAAAAGGGAATTGCCTTGTTGAACTGAAGCACCAATCGGATGATGAAACCGGCGTACTGACAGACGCATTCAGAAGCATGTCGGAACAGGTGGCGAAACGGACGGTCGAACTGCAATCATCGAACGAACAACTGCAAAAGGCCCATAACGAACTGGACATGAAGGTGAAGGAGCGCACTGCCGAGCTTTCCCATGCCAACGAACTGCTGCTTCAGGAAACCTTTATGCGAAGGGAGGTAAATGAAGAGCTGATGAAATCTCGAGAGCAATTGCGCTGCCTCACCGCCAATCTCCAATCAGTAAGGGAAGAAGAAAGAACGAATATCGTACGTGACATACATGATGATCTCGGGCAGACGCTCACGGCCCTGAAGATGAACCTGTTGATGGTTGCAGATGACTTACCGGACATCAGCGCAAAAGAAATTGCGGAGCGGCTTAGATCTGAGGCTGAAATTATAAATTCGACCATAAAGACTATAAACAAGATATGCACTGAGTTGAGGCCGTCGTTGTTAGACCATCTCGGTCTCGGCGCGGCGATAGAGTGGCAGGCCGAGGAATTCCGCGCGAGGACCGGGATTCAATGTACGGTCACACTGACTCCCAATGAACTTATTGTTGAAAAAAATCTAGCCACCTCTCTTTTCAGAATCTTTCAGGAGGCACTGAATAATGTCTTGCAGCACGCCAAGGCGACAGAGGTCAAGGTGAGTTTAACAGAACATGACAAGGACATAATTCTCGAAATCAGCGACAATGGCATCGGTATTGCCGAAGAACAACTATCAAAACCCTATTCGTTCGGCCTTTTGGGAATGCGCGAGCGTGTGCTCAGTTTGCAAGGTGACCTGCGGATAAATGGCAGTAATGATAAAGGTACTGCGATTACAGTTATAGTTCCGACACCATTGCAGGAGTCATGGCCCGCGCCAGTATCAGACGTGTCGGCTCAATAAACCTTCAGTAAAAGACGATACGGGGAACGGAAAGACCGGTATAATTGAAGAATGCGGCTTCATGAAAGGCACATTCAATGAAGGGTAATATTTCTGACGATACGGCCGAAAAACAATACTTCCTCGAAATGCAATCTGTTGTCGACACCCGCGATGATCCCTTCATCGTCGTTGACCGGGATTATTGCATAAGGTCCGTAAACGCGCCATTCGAAAGACAGTATCAGTTCAGCAGTGATGTCCTTATCGGCAAGAAGTGTTATGAGGTGACCCGCATGAACGGCATCGCCTGCCATGAGCTGGGGGAAACCTGTCCCTACTATCAGGTCTTCAAGCTTGGCAAACCCGCCACCTGCAGGCACACACATTACACCGCGCACGGACAGTTGAGAAGAGTTCTCGTAAAGGGATATCCGCTGAAGATGATGGGTGGCGACGTCTTGTTGGGCATGTCTTTCAACCCTTTTGCCGAGCAGGGAACGTCTGCTTCCTTTCCCATAGATAATATGGCCGGGCAGTCCCCTGAATTTACGGAATTAATGGATAAGCTCAAGACGGCCGCGCTTACATCCGCTCCGGTGCTGCTTGCCGGCGAGACCGGCACGGGCAAGAAACTTGCCGCATCCTTTATCCACGGCTTTTCCGACCGCCGGGACAGACCCTTTGTCGCTATCGACTGTTCTGTCCTCTCTGAAACCGTCTTCGAGAGTGAACTATTCGGGAATGAGCAAAGCTCCTTTAATGAGACAATTAACCGAAAAGAGGGCCTCGTCGAACTGGCACGTAACGGGACTTTGTTTCTTGATGAAATAAGCGAGATACCGGGTGATATCCAGCACAAACTTTTACACATGCTGGAAACCGGGGAGTTCCGCCGGGCCGGAGGAAGAAAACCTCTGAAGACCGACGTCAGGCTCATCTGCTCCAGCAGCTCGGATCTTAACGAGCATATAACTAATCACGAGTTCCGCAGGGACTTGTATTACCGCCTCTCGGTTTTTACCGTAAACGTTCCTCCGCTCCGCAAACGCCTGAGCGACATTCCCCTGCTCGCCGAAGAACTGCTCAACCGCATCAGCCGCAATGTGAATAAGGAATACAGACTTACTGAAGAGGCCTTGAATTGTCTCAAGACATATGACTACTCCGGCAATATCGACGAGCTCCTCACCATCTTGCAGTCCGCCGCATCTTTCAGCAGCGGAAATACCATAGGCATGAGCGAAATCGGACGGTATTTGCCGCTCGACCAGCTGTCCCGCCATGACGGATCACACGCCACTGCGTCAGTAAGCCAGGCCATGCATACAAAAAACCTCATGCATGACATTGAGGAGCGCCACGTTCGGGACATGCTGATGAAACATGCGAACAACGGACGATCTGCGGCACTCGCCCTTGGAATAAGCGAAAGAACTTTATACAGGAAGATGAGACACTACGGTATAAAGTGACAACTGCCGACAGACGGCAACGGCTGTCGGAAAGGCCTGCCGAAATAAATAACACGCTCTATATGATAATTCTTAAGCCCGCCTTGTTTTCGCCGGTCCAAACAACTTTAGCTTCGACGCAGGGCCGGATTATGTTCAGGGTATTTCCAATTCTCAGGTGGGCACCAGTAGAAATTCCAAAACCGTTTTCACTCATATCTACAATCCTGCAACTCCATGTATTCCCCTTGGCATCAGTGAATTCAGTTGATACGGAACAGTCGAGTCTCGGCCTGCGCCTCTTCTCATAGTACGAAGCTTCCGTCCGCTTTTTGAAGATACTCCGGAATAAACCCATCTCTTCGCCCCCTTTGCTTCCGCGTAAAGGTATCGGCCTTCCATGCAACAGGACATACTTAAAGTGTACCAGAACGTGCAAAATAATCAAGATATTTTTCCAGCTGGAGGTAGTGAAACGAGGACTCCTATTGTTGCATGACCCTGGGTGGGAGGATTGGCGACGAAGGTTACGGGGGAAATGGTGGGCAGTCGCAGAATCGAACTGCGGACACGAGGCTTTTCAGGCCTCTGCTCTACCGGCTGAGCTAACTGCCCGTTCCCTTTAGAAGATATTAAGAGTAAAACTTTAAAAGCTAAAAAGTCAAGAAAATAGGCCTAAATATAGGTCATATAAGTCTTAATAAGACCTATTGAAAAATTATGCCCCGAATTTCTTCAGTCTTAATGCATTGGCGAGCGCAAGCGGCATCAGGTTGACGGCAGGGAATATGCCGAGTTCCCCCTTCGTGCATTCGCGCTCTGAAAATGCGGCACAGAGTCCGCCATAAACATATGGCGATTTAAGCAAGACAGGCACGGGGTGCCAGCTGTGGCCCTTCATAACGGCGGGGGTCGAGTGATCTCCGGTTATGACAAGCACATCGGGATTCAAGGCCAGAATCCGCGGCAAAAGCACGTCGAATTCCTCTATCCGCGCAGCCTTGCCGTCAAAATTGCCGTCTTCCCCGTAGGAGTCGATCTTCTTCACATGCAGAAAGAAAAAGTCGTAATCGCCGAACTTCGCTTCCAGGAACTTCACCTGGTCCTCTACGCTCCCTTCGAGCGCAGGCGTATCCATTGCCACGATCTTTGCGAGTCCCCGATACATGGGATAGGTGGCGATAGCCAAAGCCTTCAGCCCAAAGGCATCTTCGAACGTGGGTATATGCGGCGTGCTCGAAAAACCCCGCATCATAAGGTAATTTGCCTTTTGTTCTTCTTTCAGGACGTGATGGGTCCTCTCGATGAACTTTGCCGCAATCGCTGCGACTTTTTCAGCATTGGCAGTATTAGGTCGTGGGGCCAGCGGTGGCATCCCCTCTTTCTGAGGGTCCGTATCCTCGACATCGGCCGAGCCCGGCTCCAGCGCTTCCGGGAACCTCATGACGACGGCAATTCTATGCTCCATGCCGGCGGCAAAGATGATCTCGACATCATCGATACGCTTTATCTCCTGCTGCAATTTATCAGTAAGCTTCCTGTTATAATCGGTCGGGATCCTGCCCGCCCTTCTGTCGACGATTACCCCGTCCTTTATAGTCGCATAGTTGCACCTGACGGCCACATCGGTCTTACGTACTTCCATCCCCAGCCCAAGGGCTTCGAGTATACCTCTTCCGATCATGCATTCAACGGGGTCGTATCCGAATACACCCAGATGTCCCGGCCCGCTTCCGGGAGTGATGCCGTATCCGACCGGCATGTGGAGTCCGCAGGCCGACACTTTTGCAAGATCATCGAGATTGGGCGTGCGGGCCGCTTCGAGCTCGGTCCTGCCGTTTACAGGAAGTCCGCCGAGCCCGTCAAGAACGGTAAGTATAATTTTTTTGTTGTTCTTCTGGATCAGATTCTTTATGATATTTTGCACATCGGCCTCCTAAGGTTACGTATAAACATGATATCGGATGCATGGTTTTTTTTCAATCGACATGCTGCGGCAGGTCTGAAATTTATTTGCCAACTATGATACCTTAGATATCATCATTAACATTTGAAAGGAAGAAGCATACATGAACGGTTCGATAAAAAGAATGATTATCAAGAATACCGGCCCGGCATTTGAGGAGGCCGAAGATCTGATTGCGATAGAAAAAAGACTGCGTGTTTCAGTCAACGGCAAGGAAGTTCTGAGCCTGTATTGCACACCTCTGATGGTCAGGGAGCTGGTCGTAGGGATGTTCATGACTGAAGAGATAATCAGCGGAGGATGGTGCGCCGACAGGATGTCAATAGAATACGGAGAGGACGTAAAAGTGGACATACCGGCGGAGGGCGAAGTGTCGATGGACGATGCAGTGATCACCTCGGGCTGTATCGGCGGGATCACATTTCCAAAGCGGATGTCTCTTCATAAAACAGATGATCCGTTCGCCATTAGCGCTCACAGGATCAAAGAATTATTTCGCAAATTCCAGAAGGCCTCGGAACTCTATCAGCTCACGGGTTGCGTACACAGCGCGGGCCTGAGCGACGGAGAATCGATCCTCTGTCTTGCGGAGGACATAGGCAGGCATAATGCCGTTGACAAGGTGATTGGGTATGCCCTGCTGGAACAAATCCCTTTCAAGGGCAAGATCATGCTGGCAAGCGGCCGCCTGTCTTCGGAGATCGTGGCGAAATGCGCGCGCTGGAATATTCCCATCGTGGCAAGCAGGACGTCGCCGACAAGTCTTGCCGTCGAAATCGCTGAAAAATACGGTGTTACGGTAGTAGGGTTCATCAGGGCAGACAGGCTGAATGTGTATACTCACACGGGTAGGGTTCTGTAGGGGCAGGATTGCCCTGCCCTCCTATAAAGGCATAGCAAGCAGCGCCACTACATATCGATGGAGCTTTTCCCTTTATGCATCTTCGCAATAATCTCTTCGGGGATAGGTGAATTATTGACTGCATCTTCGTAAGATATAAGCCTCGCTGCGGCAAGTTCGATGAGCGACTGGTTCATGGTCTTCATGCCGGAACGGGCTGTCTGCATTATAGGGTATATCTGGTTTATCCTGCCTTCCTTGATGAGAGTCCTTATCGCCGGTGTGGGAATAAGGATTTCCGTCGCAAGCACCCTGCCGCTGCCCTCTCTCTTCTTGATCAGCCTCTGCGAAATAATTCCCTCAAGAGAATCTGCAAGCAGGTTTCTCGCATATTCGTGGTTAGGATGCGGAAACATTTCGACAAGACGCGTGATGGTCTGGATTGCTGTGTTGGTGTGTATCGAAGCAAGGGTCAGATGGCCCGTTTCGGCGATAGTCAGTGCTGCCTCGACAGTCGGCATGTCCTTCACTGAACTGATCATCACGATGTCGGGGTCCTGGCGCAGAACGTATTTGAGCGCCGATGCGAATGAGGGGGTGTCGGAATCGAGCTCCCGCTGGTTGATCAGGCATTTGTTGTGGCTGTGCAGAAACTCTATCGGGTCTTCGATCGTAACGATATGTGCCTCCCGATGGAGATTGATCGTCTCGATCATCGAGGCCAGAGTCGTAGATTTGCCGCTCCCCGTAGGCCCGGTTACCAGAATCAGTCCTTGTGTCTTTTTAAGGATGTCTTCAACAGCCTCCGGGATGCCGAGTTCCTTGAAGCCCTTAATGTGGAAGGGTATCTCCCTGAAGGTGCCTGCCACCGCCCCTCTTTGCATGAATATGTTGGCCCTGAACCTGCTAAGACCCTTTACTCCGAAGGAAACATCGATCTCATTGGTCGCCTCGAATTTCTTCATCTGCGACTCATTCATGAAGCTGCAGCAAAGCTCCCTCGTGTCTTCGGGGGTCAGTATGCGATAATCCTCGATCAGTATCAGTTTGCCGGCCAGCCTGAAACGGGGGTTGGTCCCGGTGGTGATATGGAGGTCTGACGCCTCCTTGTCTATCATATACTTCAGGAGTTCTATAAGTTCGGCCATTCGATCACTTCCTTCAATCCTCAAAGGTTACCCTCAAAACTTCTTCCACTGATGTCGTCCCTTCGATGACCTTTCGGATGCCGCTCTGTCGAAGAGTTGTCATGCCAAGCAATACCGCTTCCTGCTTCAGATCGGCAGTGGACACATTCCGCAGAACCAGGTCCTGCAGTTCCTTTTTTATGGGCATAACTTCGTAAATAGCCGTCCTCCCGGCATAGCCGGTATTATTGCAGTTCTGACATCCTGCACCCATATAGCAGGCGGCGCTGCCTATAACGTCCGATGGGAACCCTATCTTCAGCATAGTCTCCTCGTCAAAGGTCTGTTCAGTCTTGCAATGCTCGCAGACTATCCTTACCAGCCTCTGGGACACGGCCAGTGACACGGCCGAAGATACAGCAAAAGGTTCAATGCCCATGTTGACCAGGCGAGTCAGGACACCGGAGGTATCATTTGCCGGAAGAGTGCTCAGCACGAGATGTCCAGTCAACGCCGCTTTCACGGCCAATTCCGCAGTCACATTGTCCTTCAGCTCTCCAAGCATGATGATATCGGAATCCTGGCTGAGGAACGACTCGATAGCAGTCACGTAGGTGAGTCCTATGTCCGGGTTTACCTGTCCCTGATTGATGCCGTAAAGATTGATTTCAATCGGGTCCTCGGCCGTCATAATGTTGATACCGGGTTTATTGAGATGCAGAAGGGCGGAATAAATAGTTGTCGTCTTGCCGCTCTCTGAAGGCCCTGAAACTATCACCATGCCCTGCGGACGTTCGATTGCTTCAGTGAAATCGAGAAGCTGCTTCTGATCAAAGCCCAGCTTGATGATATCGAAAGGCATGTGGGCCTTGTCCAGCACCTTGATGACGATCTTTTCGCCGAACAAAGTGGGGAAGGTCGAGACGCGGCAATCTATCTCCTTGTTAGACCCGAAGCGGAATTTGGTCCGGCCCGACTGCGGCATCCGTTTTTCGGCAATATCGAGGTGGAACATTATCTTGATCTTTGCAGCCATGATGTTCTTCATCGGGGCGGGAAGTTTGAGCACAGGCTTGAGCACCCCGTCGATGCGATAACGGACCCTGAGTATCTCTTCGCTCGGTTCAATATGGATATCGCTCGCGCGGTACTTCACGGCATTGATGATTATTCCCTTGAGCATCTTCTCGACCGGTACGGTCAGGTCTTTCTGTTCCGCTTCCCTGGGCACCTCTGAAACCGTTACCTCATTGATGCCTGCATTGAGGGTCTGGTTGACCTCTTCGATCTTCACCGTTTCGCGCTTCTGGTTGTTTTTTGCTTCGAGGCCGCTCCTGGCCTTTTCGGTTTCAGGATAGTTCCGCTCTATCGCATCCATAATCAACGACTCCATCGCGACATATACTGATATATTCATGCCTGTGATAAACTTGATGTCCTCGACGGCAAAGTGGTTGGAGGGATCGGCAATGGCCACCCTGAGGTTGCCGCCGGTCAGCGCCAGCGGGATAAGATGATATCTCTTGGCGAGTTCGTATGGAATATATTTCAGTACCGAAGGGTCGAACTTGAAATCCGACAGGTTTATCGGAGGCACATTGTACTGCCTGCTCAGAAACGTGATAAGGCTCTCTTCCGAAACAGCCTCAAGCTTCAGCAAAGCAGATCCGAGCCGCTTCCCTTCCGTCTTCTGGATTGTAAGGGCGTCCTGAAGCTGCTTTTCGTTGATCAGCCTGGCTTTTACCAGCAGCTGTCCGAGTAATGTCTTGTCCACAATATAGAGTTTACGATAAATCGAATTTTTTTGGAAGGGGGGCAGTCTGCGCACCTGAAAAATGCGGCGGCGTGATATTTCATTATGGATACCTTTCGGTCAAAACGGTTACAATTAATATTCAGTCATTGTTATGAAAAGGAAGGCTAAATGATAGATACCCATTGCCATCTGGAGATGCCGCAGTTCAAGGACGACCGCCAGGAAGTCATCAATCGGGCGAAAGAGGCAGGTATCGAGGCGCTTATCACTATCGGCTCCGATTTCGAAGGTTGCAAA
>JBGOVD010000317.1:0-3469 GCA_041477935.1 Dissulfurispiraceae bacterium
ATCAGAGCCTCCTTACGCTTACCGTAAAATCGGCGAAGAAGCAAATCAGTGTGTCCGGGACCCTTTTCAGCAAGAAAGAGCCCTGGATCGTCAGGATCGATAACTTCAATGTCGAGATCATACCCGAGGGCAACATGCTCCTCATGCATAACAACGACAAACCCGGCGTTATAGGGAATATCGGCACTGTAATGGGCAAAAACGATATCAACATAGCACGCATGCATTTCGGAAGAGAGCAAGCGGGCGGAATGGCAATCTCAGTTGTGAATATAGATTCACCGGTTAACGACATGGTTCTCGGAGAGATCCGGAAGCTGCCCAATATACTGGATTTAAAAGTAATAAGCATGTAAGGCCCGAAAGTCCCCGCAAGGAGGTTATTCCTGCGGGGGCTTCTGCGTTATGGAAAGAATAATCTATCTGCGAGGTACGGAATGTCTACAGTAGTTATTGTCGGTGCCCAATGGGGCGATGAAGGAAAAGGAAAGATAGTCGATGTCCTCACTGTCAAGGCCGACTTGGTCGCCCGCTACCAGGGCGGCAACAACGCAGGCCATACCGTAGTCATCGACAACGAAAAGTATGTGCTCCATCTCATCCCGTCCGGGATCCTCCACAAAGGGACGAAGTGCGCCATCGGCAACGGCGTTGTCATCGACCCCTCTGCCCTTCTCAGCGAAATGGACAAACTCAGGTCGAGAAACATCGACATCGACAATAACCTCTGCATTTCGCAGAACGCCCATATTATCATGCCTTATCATGTGGCGATAGAGCGCGAGCAGGAGAAGAGCAAGAAGATCGGCACAACCGGCAAGGGTATCGGCCCGTCCTATACCGACAAGATCTCAAGAAACGGCATCAGGGCCATCGATCTGTTAAGGCCTGACCTTTTCAGGGAAAAACTCAGGGCAAACCTTTCCATCTTCAACTACCTGCTTGTGAATCTGTACAAAGCGGAGCCTCTGAGTGAGGACAAAATATTCGACGAATATATGGGCTATGCGCAAAAGCTCGGCAAATTCATCGCCGATGTCTCCCTCATCATAAACCGCGAGATCGAGGCAGGCAAAAATGTCCTCCTCGAAGGCGCCCAGGGTACCCTGCTTGATATCGACCACGGTACCTATCCGTACGTGACCTCATCAAATACAATCTCTGGTGGTGCCTGTACCGGCGCCGGCATCGGCCCCACAAAGATCGACAGGATCCTCGGCATTGTAAAGGCTTATACCACAAGAGTGGGCGAAGGCCCTTTCCCTACCGAACTCAACGACGAACTTGGCGAATCGATCAGGCAGCGCGGCGGAGAATTCGGCGCAACTACGGGCAGGCCGCGCAGGTGCGGCTGGCTGGACATCGTGGGCCTGCGCTATGCCGTTTCCATAAACGGTCTTACAGGCATCGGCCTGACCAAGATGGATATCCTTGACGGTCTCGAAAAGATAAAGCTCTGTGTCGGCTACAAATATGACGGCAAGGTTTGCGATACCTTCACGACCGACCTGGATGTGCTGAAGAGATGCGAGCCGGTATACGAAGAGATGCCGGGCTGGAACGAGAGCACCGCGGGGATAAAAGAGTTCGACCGTCTTCCTGCAAACGCCAGGGCTTATATAAAGAAGATCGAGGATTTGCTTAAGACACCGATCCAGATCATCTCGACAGGTCAGAAACGGGATGAGATCATCGTACTGGATGGTCAGTTCTAACAAACAGTTTATGACCAGAGACGACCCGCCGGGTCGTCTCTGCAACTGGCCCTATGTTCAGTAATGTCCTGAATCTCCTTTTCCCCTCTCAATGCCCTATTTGCAACTCTCCATCCGACAAGCACGATCATAATCCTTTCTGCTCCGAGTGTTGGTCGTCTATTAAGCGTTATACCGGTCCTGCTTGCAGCATCTGTGGACTGCCGACTCCTTCCCCTGTAACCGGTATATGCGGCGAATGCCTTAGGAAAAAACCTCCCTTTTCAAAAATACTCTGCTACGGCATCTACGACGGCGCGCTGAAGGAATCAATCCACCTGCTCAAATTTCATGGCATTAAACGCATCGCTAAGCCTCTCGGCTCTCTGCTGCTGGAACTTCGCCCTGGGAATTATGCTGCCATTGTACCAGTGCCTCTCCACCCGAAAAAGCTCAAAGAGCGTGAATTCAATCAAACCGCACTTCTGGGCCGCCATCTTTCCCGCGTGTTGAAGATTCCTCTGTTGCTCGATTCACTCGTCAAAATTCGGGAGACAAAGCTTCAAACAGAAGTCGGAAGGACAGGCCGCCTCGGCAATCTGAAAAAGGCTTTCGCGGTTTCGGGGAATTTAGCCGGTAAGCGGCTGCTGCTGGTGGACGACGTCATAACGACCGGTGCGACAGTAAGTGAATGCTCCTCTGTCTTAATAAAGGCGGGCGTATCGGATGTCACGGTCATCGCCCTTGCCCGGTCCATGCCGAAATATTAGACACTTCAGCAGCAGCATCTTCTTCAGTCCCACAATACTTTTACCCTTTCCAGCAAGGATTTCATATCGATAGGTTTTGCGAGATACTCATCTGCACCCTCAGCCCCATATCTGCCGCCCCAAGGCTGTTCCCTCCCGTTCCCCGACTTTTAGCAGCAAACCCGGCGTACTCGATCGATAAATTGTTCCTTGGTGAAACGTCCTTTTTCGAGGACATAAAGAACCCGCTCGCCGAGAGAGTTCTTTTGGCTTTGAGAAAGCTCCATTGATGTGATTATGATAACGGCGACTGAGGACATCTTTTCGTCATCCCTGATAGCTTTGAGGACTTCGAATCCGTCTATACCGGGTAACATGAGGTCCAGAATAATTAGATTCGGTCTCATCGTGAGCGCCATCTGCAGCCCGCTCTCTCCTTCCGTTGCCGTGACTACGCTGTAATCGGCTTCAGCCAGGACTTCACTGATGATGGCAACCGATTTAGGATCATCTTCGACGATAAGCGCTGTACGTCGCGCCGTCGAAGTGATAAAATCCCGTGCAGTCGCAATTTCAGGCTTTTCCCCGAAAGACTGCCTCAACGGCAGAATAAACGCAAAACGACTTCCTTTACCGTATGTGCTCTCTACCCAGATTCTGCCGTTGTGCTTCTCAACATAACGAGCCGACAACACCAGCCCCAGGCCCGTTCCCTCATATTTTTTCTCGTAGGGAGACTCGATCTGCGAGAATTCGTTGAATAGTTTCGGGATATCCTCGCTTCGAATGCCTATTCCCGTATCGACGACGGCAATCTCGACATAATCCAGGTCCGGTCCGGCCAGTTCGGGGAATCTTTTTATAACTTCATCATGACCGGTCTTCCGGGAATACAGCGTCACCGCCCCGCCGTTTTCAGTAAATTTCACGGCGTTGCTGAGCAGGTTTAACAGGATCTGCTTAAGTTTGCGCTTATCCGCATCTGCAATAAGATCATCAGGTGTCTCGAGGACAAGATCAATCCGG
>JBGOVD010000223.1:0-4517 GCA_041477935.1 Dissulfurispiraceae bacterium
ATGGATTCCTTTTCACTCCGGGCCGCATTGAGAGATGCTTCGGCTTCGTTTACCGCATGACGCTGTTTCGTTCTATAGAAGATCGGTACGTTGATGGTCGTGGTTAGACTCCACATGTCCTGGAAGCTGTTGCCGCGCGCAAAATAGCTGCCGGCGATTGTGAAGTCGGGGATGTAATCTTTTTTGGCGAACGCAACCTTCGCTTCGGCAGACCCGATCATCTTATCCTTAGCTGCAATTTCGGGGGACCTCTCACTCGCGATTTTGATGAGGTCGCTTATCGTGTAAGGCAGCATCGAAGGTGCTGTATCGGCAGGTCTTCCAAGCGGGGCATCGGCAGGCCTGCCGACAGTGGTATTGAGCGCGGCCTCCAGTGATTGTATCTTTTGCCTGAGCATTTCTTCCTTTTCAAGGAGCATATATTTCTCTGTCTGGGCCATGAGAACTTCCTGCTGAGAGCCTTTTCCGGTGGAATAACGGGCAACAGCGGCATCCTCTACCCGGTTGAACAGCGCCGTTCTCTCGCGGATCAGATCGACAAACTTATACGTGGTATGCAGATCAAAATAGAGCTCCTTCACCTTTGATATAGTTTTCAACTGAAGGGCTTCGTAATTTGCATCAATGCTCTCTGATTCCTTTGAAGCCGCTTGACCCTTAAGTGCCAGCTTCCCGGGAAAGGGAACGGTCTGTGAGGCAGAGAACATCCACTGGGCGTCTTCAGATGTGCTGTAGGTGTATTTCCTGAAACCCTCATTCTGGTAGCCGAACGTGAAAAGCGGATCGGGCAGGGTCTTCACTTGAGGAATTCGGTATTCCGATGCCGAAACCTGAGACTTGGCGGCATGGAGCTCGGGACTGTTCCTGAGCGCTTCGTCGACCAATTGCTGCAGGTCCATATCTTCGGCACGGACCTGAGAGGCAATGAAAAGTGACATTATGATTACGAAAAGGCAGGAAAGCGTAATGAGCCAGCGCTGCTGCCTAAGAAATCCGTGAATTGCCGATGCGCTGTACTTACCCATTACGCCTTCCCTCCAACCTATCGATCACCTGTTATTACTGAACATCGACATTGAATTTAACGGTTGAGGTCTTACCGCCCCGCGTTATCTTGATCGCGAAATTCCATGCCCCGGACATTGAAGGATTTACCGTGGCAGTATATTTCTGTCCGCTCAGGGCCGCATCCGCCTTATAGTTCATTGCGGGCATTCCGGGCATCGCAGGCATCGAATAATCGACCTTTACAGTCGCATCGGTAATTCGAGAGCCTGTCGCGTCCGTGACTGCTATTTCGACATTGTTATTGCCGACTGAAGGGTTACGTTCGAACTTCGCTGCGACGGTGTAGTTTCCGGCCTTCTGCGTGAACTCGGGACCGCCTGCGTATGCAAGGCCGACTACTACCAGAAGCAGGGCTACTGTTACCAGAATGATCTTTTTCATGTTTCCTCCAAATTGCCTTCAGAACAAGTTATCTGAACGGTTTGTTCTCTTTAACGAGTATCAGCATCGATGATGCTTGTCAATACTCCTGTATTGTCATGCCTTTAGGCTACCAGAGAAATTTGAAGAAATTATGAAGATCGGCGATCCGAAGGGAATGAGGTCTTATGACTACCGTAAATAATCTATTCATGAAGGAAAGATGAAGAGAAACGGTTCATAACCCCTGAGGCTCTGTTTGTCCGGCGTATCATATCCGGCTATATTTGAAGTAGCAAGAATATCAGACGGTATCGGCAAGGAACGGTATGAGCAATAGAAACAAATATTATGTGGCGGTTATTTCAGCATTGACGATACTCATAAGCTATCTTCACTATTCTACTGTTGTTTCAATTCATGCTTTGCTCGGCATTTATGCAGAGCTGTACTACATACCCGTTCTGCTGGGGGCATTATTTTTCGGGTTAAGAGGCGCAATAGGCGCTTTTATTTTTGTATTAGTGCTTTATCTCCCCTATGTCTTTCTGAACCTTTCAGGAACCTTTCTGTCCGAACGACTTCTTGCCCTTTTTTTCATTGGTATGTTCGCTGTCCTTACAGGCGCATTCATTGACCGGGAAAGGCGATATCGCAAACAATCCGAAAGAGACCGCTATCTTATGGGTCTGGGGCAGGCAGCGACGATGATAGTGCATGACCTGAAAAACCCGCTGATTACAATTATGGGATTTGCCAAGCGCATTATAGAAAAAAAAGAGAATACCGATACCGCCGTAGAGACCATCATAGAATCGGCCCTGGTCATGCAAAAGATAGTGTATGATGTTCTCGATTTCGCAAAACCGATCGTGCTGGAGATCAAGACGCAGGATATCCGGGATATCGTTAAGAAATCCTGCGAAGCCTGCAAGTTGAAGGCTGACGAAAACGGCACCTTACTTACACTTGATCTTCCTGCGCAATCAGTAATTGCTGCAGTTGACGGCTTTCGGGTCGAAAGGGCGCTCGCTAACCTCATCAATAACGCAATCGAGGCATCGGGCAAAGGGCAGCATGTGCGCATCGGCATGTCGCCTGAGAAAACGCATCTTCTCATTAGAATCCAGGACAGCGGAGCGGGAATGGACAGGGAGACAATCGACAATATTTTCATTCCGTATTATACGAAAAAGAGCTCCGGATCGGGTCTTGGTATGCCAATCGCGAAAAAAATCATTGAGGGTCATAAAGGAAAGATCCTTATCGACAGCAAACCGGGCCGCGGCACGAAAGTGGGAGTATATTTGCCGACAGTCTCCGGTGTTGAAGAAGAAAAGAATTTGTAAGATTAGATGCATGACAAATTTCCGAAAAAAGAAAAAATGATTATGATTGCTTTCGTTTTAGCAGTCTTGGTATTTTCTTTTGCCTATTCGGCCCCGGCTGCAACCGTAGAATATACCCTCACCATCGAGAAGGCCACTGTAGACCTGACTGGCAACACTGCTTCTGCGATGACGATAAACGGTGGAATTCCGGGGCCGGTTTTGCGCTTCAGAGAGGGTGACACCGCGCGCATTTATGTCAGGAATAAAATGGATCAGGAAACTTCTCTTCACTGGCATGGCGTCCTGGTGCCGCCGGGGATGGACGGCGTTCCCTTCGTCAGCTTCCCTCCCATTGCCGCGGGCGAGACCTTTACCTATGAGTTTCCCATCCGCCAGCGCGGCACTTACTGGTACCACTCGCATACGGACATTCAGGAGCAGTTCGGCGTATACGGAGCGATTGTAATTGAACCTGCTGAGGAATATCGTCCCACAGACCGTGAGTATACGGTCCTTTTTTCGGATTGGACGGACGAGGACCCTAATGAAGTATTGCGTACCCTGAAGCGCGGCAGCGAGTGGTATGCGTTCCGGAAGGGGAACAGTCAGAGCATCATCGGTGCCGCCAGTCTCGGAATGCTCGGCGATTATTTCGCTCGTGAGCTTCAGCGGATGCCGCCCATGGACATTGCCGACGTAGCCTACGACAGGTTCCTTGCAAACGGCAAACCAGAAATCGAACTTCATGCCGAACCGGGAGAGATTGTTCGTCTGCGCATCATCGATGGATCGGCATCCACATTTTTCCATCTTGAGTTCGCCGGAGGAAGGGTCACCATCGTTGCAGCGGATGGTCAGAATGTCGCGCCTGTCGAAGAAGGCAGATTTCTTATCGGCGTTGCCGAAACGTACGATCTGCTTATCAGGGTACCTGCATCCGGCAGCCACGAATTCCGCGCCACCGCCCATGACGGTTCCGGTTATGCCTCGGTCTGGATAGGCTCCGGCGAACGACACCAGGCTGCCGACGTGCCGAGGCCGAATCTCTATCATGGAATGGAAGGTCTGTCATTAAGGAAAGTCTTCGCCCTCACGCCGGCTGCATCCATGGGCATGTCCGACCATGATATTGATGCAGGCAAATTCGATCTGCCCGGCATGATGGACATGCATTCGATGAAGACGGGGGAAATGGATGATATGCACGGCATGGATACGGAAAGACCCGGGGAACCCTATGAAAAGCTTCGGGCACTCAAGCCCACGTCATTTCCAAAGGACAGAACTGTGCGTAATATACGACTTGCCCTGGACGGAGACATGGAACGTTACATCTGGTTTCTGAACAACAAGGCTCTTTCGGAAAGTGACTCGATACTAATCCGCAAGGGTGAAGTCGTCAGGTTCATCATGATCAACCGTACAATGATGCACCATCCCATGCACCTGCACGGGCACTTCTTTCGCGTCGTGAACGGGCAGGGAGACTATGCGCCGCTCAAGCATACTGTTGATGTGGCGCCCATGTCTACAACAGTGATAGAGTTCGACGCAAATGAGTTCGGCGACTGGTTCTTCCACTGCCACCTCCTCTACCACATGGAGAGCGGCATGGCCCGCGTGATTCACTACGAAGGATATTCTGTTGAGCCCGGACTAGCCTCGATCCGGCCGGCACTCTATAGGGACCAGTGGTATTTCTGGGGACAGGCTGACGTGCTGAGCAACATGACTGAAGGGTCCATCATGCTTTCCACC
>JBGOVD010000093.1:0-7137 GCA_041477935.1 Dissulfurispiraceae bacterium
CATCCTTGGCTGCATCAGGCCGGTAGCTGGGTCGGTAGTCGGCAAAAAAAGCGTGTGGCGCTCGCGGATAAAGGATGAACTCAGCTGTCTTACCAGCCGAGGTGAGGGCAGTCTCCATTTGCCTGACATCAGCTGCCGGTATGCCGGCATCCTCGTCTCCATACAAACCCAGGACAGGACAGTTGATCTGCGATGCGATATCGAGAGGCCCGGATGTTCGCACTCCCGGCGTCTTTTCAGGCCGGAGCTGACCGTACCAGGCGACAGCGGCCTTCAACTCATGATTGTGAGCGGCGTATAGTAACGTGTACATGCCCCCTCTGCAGAAGCCTGTAACGCCGATCCTATCTGTCCGCCCGGCAGAATGCTTCTTGGCATAGGCCACTATAACATCCAAATCATTCATGATCCTCTTGTCGGGAACCGAATCGGCCACCTTCCTTACGGATGATATATCGGGAAGACTTAATACTCCTCCCTCCCGCGCATAAGGTTCAAATGTGATACACAGGTAACCCTCCTTGGCAAAACGACGAGCGACATCCTTAATGTGCTCATGCATCCCGAATATTTCAGGAATAACTATCAAGACCGGATACTTCCCGGCAGCCGATGGGCGCGCCTCGTAGATTGGGACTGAGAAATCCCCAGAGAGTACCTTGCCGTCAGCCGCAATGATACCGTCAGTTGCCGTCGCGATGACTTCGCCTGCAACTGAACTTGAGGCAACTGCGAAACCTGCAAGACCGACACCGAGTGCACTCATCCGAGCGAGAAACTGTCGCCGAGACATACCCTCGTATGCATTTGACAGCCAATCTTCGATCATGTCTGCCTCCTTCTTGATTAAATGATCAGAAACCACCATTTAGGTTAATTATACTAATAAGTCGATTTTGCAAAAGAGAATCGAATGCTGATTATTCCTCTTTGAAAGTTATGGATGCTTCATCAGTCCGCTACACGAATTTCAGGAGTTCCACATTGCGGAGCACTCAGATTATGTAGTGACTTTCGGGGAGCTGCTGCACGTGCATGCAGGATCTCGCGCTCACTTAGCTGCCAGCCGAATGTCTTGGATCGCATGAGATTGTCGTCCGAATCCTGGCGATGATGCAAGCCCAATACGTGACCTAATTCGTGAGCTGCCGTTCGAGCTGCCGAAGATTTTGCCGGACGTGATGCAAATCCAAGAATCGGGTTATCCCTCACATATATTTCATGATCTCCATTATAGTATCCGTTGGAAGCGGAATATTCTTTCAGTACAGGTAAGAACCAAATATCTGCGCCGGTGACCTGTGGTTTGTCGTGGTTTACCGCCTGGATTTCAAAACAGATACCTGCCTGTGACCACCAGATGTCGTTAATTTCATCGAAAATCATCCTGAATTGGGACGGACTCCGTCCGCTCTTACCAATATGAACGCGCAGCGATATCCTGTATACAGGAACGTAAGAGGGCTTGTCATTGCTCGACTCGGTTTCGAGATGGGTAACGCTTTCGGGCTCAATCGCGTCAGCCTCAGATGGTGTATTCCCAATTATCAAGATCGCTGCTGTAATAAGGCACAAAATAATAACTACTTCAACATTCTTGAGAATATCTGGTGATGACTTAAATGTATTAAGATTTCGCATGAGACTTAATATAAAGTTCTTTTTACCCCGCTGTGTCTGTTTGCGGCGGCCATGTTACATATTCAATTTCGACTTCATCCATTTAAACGGTATTAGCATAGAGACCCTTCGCTGATATGCCCGGTATTCCTCTCCAAATTCCCTTATAAGTTTATTTTCTTCCAGATAAGTTCCTGCAATCAAATAGAATGTAAGTATTGCATTTACAAGAATTGCAGAGATGTCCAGTTGCCTTGCCCAAATAAGAAGAATAGTTGCGAGATACCAGGGATGTCGCACTATACTCAGGACACCAGAAGTGTCCAACTCACCGGCACCGGTTATCTCCTTGTTTGAGGTTCTTTCTGGAATCTGTTTGAATCCCAAGAGTCGGCCTGCATCATAGCGTAATGATCCAAGGAAAAACAACAAAGCAGCTGTTCCAAGCAAGAGAACCTGGATTAAACGCATATATCCATCCCAACGGAATATCGGTCCAGTTCGTAAGGAAGATGCATACAAGACTACAGGGACCAGGGTAAGAGCTGAGACCACGTTGAAGAACAATCGATAAAATCGAAAGGCAGGTCCCACGCGCTTATGAAGATATTCTGTCACTGACACTGATATCATTCCACTGTGCAAAACGCACCATGCAATAACAATAACAGCAAGGGTCATGTATTTCATTTCATTGATTGGAGAATACTATTTAACGTATTTTTTTATCTCTCCGGGATATATCTTGCGTTCACCGGCAGGCGTTGTGCATTCTGCCTTTTTCCATTTTCCGGGCTGCGCATCGGGACCTTCCTTTGTGATCTCCGGTGGTAACGCATCTGCCATTACAGGATCGCATCGGATATCGATATTCTTAACGGAACAGCTGAATTCGAGCGAGATGCCGTTAGGGTCGAATGTGAAAATAGAATGTATAAATCCGTTATCGATAACCTCTGAAACCCATATATCGTTTGCCTCAAGCTTCTCTTTCAGCTCCCACAGCGCGTCATCATCTTCGACTCCTATCGCAACATGATCGAAAGCGAAAGGTCCTTTGACCACTCTGCCGGCATCTTTCTCCTCGATTTGCTCGACATCGGGCCATTCGAAGAAGGCTACGAGGTCGTCCGCTGAGACTTCGAAGAAATATTGGCGATATCCCGGCTTGCCAAGTGCTGCAACGAGCCGCATGCCTAACAAATCCCGCCAGAAGCTGACAGTCGTGTTTATATCCCCGGTTGCAAGTGCAAGATGATTGATCCCTTTATATTTCATCAGGCCTCCTTCAATTTGATCCGGTCGTCTCCACGAAGGGTTTGTCATTATTGCTGAATGTTATACGGCCTTGGGTCACTCCAATCCAAGGAGCAGTGCAATAGATCGCGCAAAGGCCGACAGAGTCTCGTCCCGTGCACCCATGACTATATAATTGTCCCATTTTTCCAGACCTTTTATTACTTCGCTTCTGTCCTTGACGACCTCGACCGACTTGCCGTTATTCCTGATCCCCCTGGCGAGATCGTGACTCGATATGTCCTTGCCGGCTGTTCCGCCGGCATAATAGATCGGCAGCAGTATCAGATGATCGCCGGCCCTCAAGCCCTTTGGAAAGGCCTCTATATAACCGTCTTTCATCATCTTAGTAGGGCCGAAACCGTGGGGCTGGAATATATAACAGATATTCTCCCGCAACGGCCGGGTCGCCGACATCAGGGCCGATATCTTGTGAGGGTTGTGTGCGTAATCGTCGATGACTAAGTGCGTGCCGTCATCGAGATGAATGTCGAAGCGCCTTTCGATACCGGAAAAGTCAGGCAACACTTTGGCGATATCTTTATGCTGAATACCCATTTCGGACAGCATGGCGATGCAGGCGAGGGCGTTGGAGAGATTATACTCGCCGGGCATGGAAAGCTTGAACGATTGTCCTGCAAGCGAGAACTCGGTCGAGAGTGAATGGTATGCGACAGTAGAAGGCATGTGCTTGGCCCGGGTTGAGAGGCCGAAGGCGACAGCATCATTCTTCCGCGGCGAGGAAAGGGCCGCCAGGTTGAGATCGTCAGCATTGATAACGATGATGCCCCTCGTATTGTCCAGGAGTGCATCGAACATCCTTGACGTTTTATCAACGGCATGGTGATCGAGTTCGAGGTTAAGGACAACGGTATGCTCAGGCCTGTAATCGACTATGGATCCGTCGGACTCGCATGCCTCGATAACGAGGAGGTCGGAAGCGCCCGTAATCGAATTGCCGGCGTTAGATTCGTTCCGGAACTGCTTGACCCTGCCGCCACCGATGAAATTCGGTTTAAGGCCGAGCCGCGACATCAAGTAAGCAAGCATGCCGGACACCGTAGATTTCCCGCTGGTGCCGGCAACGGCAATGGTCCTGTATTCTGAGACTATCTGTGAAAGATAATCGGGCCTCGTTTTGATCCGGATGCCGAGAGAGTTCGCCTTTATATATTCGGGCTGGTCATGTTCTACGGCTGTGCTGAAGACGACAAGATCGAGCTCGCTGCTGATGCCGCTTCCATCCTGGGGCAAAATCGTCACGCCCTTATGCTTGAGGGTCACACATGCAGGGTGCGAAGGGTTCTTTTCAAAGGCACGATCGGAGCCCGATACGATGTGGCCCTTGTCCGCCATGAAAGCAGCGATGGCTGACACCCCGCTGCCGCCTATGCCTGAAAAGAATATATGGAGCTTGTTGTTTTTCATGTCCTGGTATTTTAACCTGCGGACGATAAAAAAATAATCTTCTAAAACTAAAGGGGCTTATTACGACGAGCGGTGATGTGCACTTGAATCTCAACCGGATTAACGTATTCCTGTTCATAGGCACTTCAGAATATACTATAATAGTTACTGAAATACTCAACGGTAGGTCTCAGATGAAAAGATGCAAAAGATTGATATCAGCTTTTCTTACCATTTTGGCAGTTCTGGTGTTGCCTCTTGTCGCTCATGCGGCCGATGTAAATAACATCGGTTTTAAAAAAGACGTTTCCCCGGTGCTCAAGGAGCGTTTCGGAGTCTGTGAGGAGTTCCTCGATGTCAAATGGATCGATAAATCGGCGTCTGTCGGTACTCTTAAGGCCGATGTGCACAAACAAGGCATGAGCGAAACGAGATATCTCATTGTCCGTCTCGAAAAGCCCGGATCGAAGGCTTTTGCTGCCAATGGGAATGGTATCTTTTACGAGATAGACGAAAAACAGTATGCAAACCGTGAATTTGAAAAATTCCTGCTTGGGGCGCATTACAGCTTCAGCCATGAAAGAGTTTTCATGACCGTTAAGAAAGGGAAAAAAACGGACCGTTTCCCGCAGGAGCCTCTTCCTTTTGAGGCTTTCATAACCCACGAGAGCGATTTCCCAAACAGATCTTTTTCAAGTTTCTCCAAAACTGTCTGTGTCGCCTACCCGGATGAGAAGAGGGCCTTTGTTATAGAGGCCAAAAAGCCCTTTATGAAATCTCCCCTTGATGATAAGACTAAGCAGGCCTATGACAATGTAGCTCGTTATGCGCAGGAGCAATGCGGAAAACTCAAATCGGCCGGAACGAAAACGGACTGCAATCTGAATTATCTGAAGGACAGCTATTCACTTGACGCAAACGGAGATGGGAAAGATGATTTCGTGGTTCTGCTGACCGACAGAAAGACGGCGAAGGCGCGGGCAGGGCGATACCTGCTTCTTTCCGGAAAGGAAGATTACATCGCCACAGACGTATCGGGTTGTCTTGGAGAGGGAAGGTTCCTTTACGGCTTCTCCGATGGAAAGTCATTTCATCTCGGCAGGTGCAGCCGGTAATACCTGTGTAATCCGGCGATGACCGTGCGGTCTCGCCGGATTCAGAAGTCGGCATCGCTGGAATGAGAGGCCTGTTGATGTACTTCTCGTATATATTCCCCTAGTTTATTCGTGCCAACAGTCCTTTGGCTGCTTCTCCCGTTCTGCTCTCCTTGTGAAACAGCGGACAGCGTTTGAATGAAGTTTTATAACAGTACTTATCCATTTCAGTAATGCTTGGTACATGGAGTTTCCTCGATGCGTCGCAAAGTCCGATTGACGTCTCTTTAAAGCAAGGGCAGTTCATAGTTAGCCTCCTTTCGCGGCAGCAACAAGTCAACAACCGCCGCTGTTAAAGAACAATATAAATGATATGGACCGCCTGTGGTATCGGGCAAATACTGAATTTCATGTCGGATTTGAAGTGGAATTACGTAAGAGACGCTCCTACATGGAAATATGTGGCAAGTTCGAACAATCGTTCCGATTTAGTTCAGATGCCGTACAGGATGATTTCACATAGCGATTACGCCAAGCCCCAGAAAATCTGCCTCTTTCGGGTCTCCAATACACCGACTAATCTCGATTATCAAAATTCTTGTGGTATGGAGATTACCGTTCGAAGAACGAAACCGCTACGCGGTAGTGACGGCAATTCGGTAGACATGTTTCGATAGAGCTCCTTTATTTCCTTCCGAAAGTTTTCTTTCCAGTGGTGAGCAAGCATGTAATCTCATAATCTCCTTTTATCGTACTGTCGGCATGAGCCGACAGATATCGTTTCAAAGGAGACTGTAATATGAGCACATTGAGAGAGCAACTACTGCAAGATCTTCAACTCAAGGGCGCCACCCCGCAGACACAACGTATCTATGTGCGGGAAGTGAGCAATTATGCGAAGTATTTCGGCAAGTCGCCGGAGGAACTGGGGGAGCCAGAGCTCAAGACATACTTGCTCCATCTGATGCACGAGAGGAATCTTGCCGAAGGAACCTATAGGTTCTATGTCGCAGCCCTTAAGTTCCTATATAGGACGACCCTGAAACGGGAATGGGTGGTAGAGAAGATTCAGTTTCCGAAACGCAAAGAGAAACTTCCCGTCGTATTAAATCTCTCCGAAGTGCAGACACTCTTTGAAGTGACTGAAAACGTCAAGCATAAGGCCATACTGATGATGACGTATTCATCGGGGCTGAGGATAAGCGAGGTGTCACGGTTGAAGGTAGTTGATATCGACAGCAAGCGGATGATGGTCTACATACGCCTGGGAAAAGGAGGAAAGGACCGTTACTCCATCTTGTCTCAGACAGCTCTTGAATGCCTGAGACAGTATTGGCGGCAATATCGTCCGAAGGAGTGGTTATTCGAGGGACAGAAGGAAGACACTCATATCACAGTAAGTTCTATCGCCCAGATATTCCATGATGCAAAGAAACGTGCAGGGATCAAGAAACGCGCAAGTGTCCACACGCTAAGGCACAGCTTTGCAACACATCTCGTTGAAGCCGGCACGAGTCTTCACCATATTCAACTGCTTCTTGGTCACACATCGCCGGTCACTACCACGGTTTATCTGCATGTGAGCCAAGTGAACCTTGCACAGGTCACGAGTCCCTTAGATAAGGCGCCCGTTAAAACTTCGTAACACCTACATTGATGGGGACGTCTAACGGCGTCGAACTGGCTGACATCTTTCGCCAGCACGGACAGGACTATAGAG
>JBGOVD010000043.1:0-9387 GCA_041477935.1 Dissulfurispiraceae bacterium
AATGTGGTGCTGCCGATACTCGCCGACTTCAAACCGGACCTCATCATAAACTCAGCAGGCCAGGACAATCACTATTCCGATCCCATCACGAACATGAAGTTCACGGCCCAGGGATACGCACTTCTGAATCAAAAGCTAAATCCTCACATAGCCGTTCTGGAAGGGGGCTATTCGATACAGGGGGCGTTACCATATGTGAATTGCGGGATTGTGCTTGCGATGGCAGGACTCGATTTCAGCCACCTGCGGGAGCCCGATTATGACGCGGCGTGGCTGAAGCAGGAGAAGAACGTGACTGAACGCATCAGGCAGGTCAGCGAAAAGGTCCTCGAACGTTATTTCGGTCCGGCGCAATCGCGGCAGTTCGAATCAGGCACCTTCGTGACCCGTGAAAAGGACATTTTTTACGACACCGACATGATCAGCGAGCATCAGCGCGAATTGGTCATGGCATGCGACGATTGTGCGGGACTGATTGTCATCAAGACGAGTTCCACGGTTAACTCCCCTGCGGTCTGCATCGAAGTGCCTCTTGGTGCCTGCGACCGCTGCAGGGACGAAGGCATTCGCCTGCTGGAAGAGGCCCGCAAGGACGGAGATTACCGTCATAGCAAGTTCATCAACCGCCGCGACAAGGTCTACTTGCCTTAACATAAGGATCAGGCTTTCCTGCCATTCTTCGGATTGCTGCACGATATATTTTCATTTGCTTTTGAGATACTTTTATTTTATGATATGTTGCTCGTAAGACGAGCAATGAATGTTTATCATTCCTTACATACCGGAGGGTAGTTATGACAAAGGGTCGGTGGGTCGGTTTCATGCTGGTTGCGGCACTGCTTCTATCACTGATATTCACAGGACTGCCCGTGTTTGCTGCCGGATCGGCAGAAGCAGCAGCTAATGACAGCTTCACTCTGGTCCGCATCGAGCCGGCCGAAGACGGCAAGACGGTTTCGCTGCAATGCTCGGCCGCCTGCCGGTATGAGGACCTGAAGGGCAAACTCTCCCTTCGCCCCTTTGCAGGCATTAACTGGGCCCGGAGTTACCAGCAGGACGAAAAGACGATTGTCCTGGCAGGCCGTTTCAAAAAGAAGACTAATTACGCTATCGTGTTTCCGGAAGGTTTTGTCTCGAACGGGCGCACCTACAAGGCGACCTTGACAGCTTTTCAGATCGGTTCCATACCGCCAATGATAGAATTCGCCGATACCAGAACGGTCATCGAGCGTAACAGCCGCCAGATGCTCCATACCTCGCTGATCAACATCGATGAGCTTGTGCTCAAGGGGCTCAGCCTGCCGCCTGTTATGGCGCCTATGGCGCTGGCAATGACTGAAATAAAGGACAGGGCCGGGGCCGCAAATACTGCCGGTAAGCAGAAAAAGGCGAGGAAGCGGAGCAGGACTCCCGGCAATGAGAAAGAAGATGCGCTTCTGTCAAACGAATCTTTTGATGAACTCTCCGGCAAACTGACGACTCTATACCTTGCGCTCCGGCCTCAACTCGAGGAGAAGGGCATTCCTCAGATCTTTCTGGGTAATTTCGTCCAGGACAGCCAGGTTTTTCTTTCCCCCCCCTACCCTGACCAGCGGAAGCAGTTCTCGATCCCACTCACGTTCCGTACTGAAAAAGAGAAGGGGTCTATCGAACTTATTTCTCTGTCAGGAAAAGACAGCGTCGGAAGAGAAGCTGCAGTTGCCCGGGTATTCCGTATTACGGACATCGGCATAACGTACAAGGTTTCGGCAGAAGGGTTGCTTGTCTGGACCACATCCATCGGGACCGGCAAGCCTCTTGCCCGAGTCCGGTGTCTGGGCTATCTCAAAGACGGTTCCTTTGCCGATCTCGGCGCTACAGATGACAAAGGTATCCTTTTGCTCAAAGCTATCGATCCGAAGAGCCGCATAATCCTTGCTCTGATGACTGCCAAGCCGGCGGCATCGCCTGTCCCCTCCGACATAGTTGCTGTCCTGGCCGGTACAACTGATGACGTTACCTATGTGGCGATCGACAACTCTACCGTCCTCAATCTCAAGGGTATCGACAGGAGCGATCCCCGCGATAAGCCAATCCCTCTGCTCAAGGGCTCTGTCTTTACCGAGCGCGGCATGTATCGTCCGGGCGAAAAGGTCCACTTCAAGGGCACGGTGAGGCAATACCGGGACAAGGGTGTGAACCTTCCGCTGATAAAGAACGTGCGATTCACCGTCGTCAACTCGAAGGATGAAACCATCTATAACCGCGAGCAGGCCCTTTCAGAATTCGGCACTGCCGCAGACAGTCTTAACATCGAGTCTTATTATCCGCTGGGAACTTATACAATAAAGATGCTCGCAGATGGTTCCAGTGAAGAAACCGCATCCTTCGAAGTGCAGGAGTTCAAGGCCCCGCGCCATTTTGTCGAGATCGATTTCAGGCGCGCGACGAAGAAGGCGGAGGGATACGTCAACATCGAGCGGAGCGTCGATATCCTTACATGCACCATACAAGGAAAATATTACGCCGGCGGGCCGGTGAAGAACGGCAAGGTGCGCTGGAAGGTTGCATATACCAACACAAACTTCTTCCGCAAGGAATTCCCTGACTATGCCTTCGGAAACGCCGCCGGTGCGCCTCAAGGCATTATCGAGAGCGGAGAGACCACCCTTGATGAAAAAGGCGCCGCAACCGTATCGCTGCCGATTGCCGGGGAAGTGGCGACGGGACTCTACGGCGTAGAGATGACGGCCTCGGTTGTCGACTTTGACGGCAAGGTTTCGACCGAAACCGCAACCCACCAGGCGGAGCCTTCTTACCTGATCGGCATCTCTCCGCACCGCACATCGCTCGAGCGGGGCGATTCGCAGGCACTCCGGCTTGTCGTACTGAGCAGGAAGGGCAGCCGCATTCAACAGGGAAGCCTGACCGCCGAGATCATGCGGCGCGACTATACCTATATTCTCAAGCGCAACGACCAGGGCAATGCATATTGGGAGCAGAACGAGGTCTTTATGAAGGAGACTTCGGTCCCTCTCAAGATCGCAAAAGGGAGCGCTGCCTTTGATTTTGACTTCACCCGCGCCGGCACCTACCTGGTAAAGTTCACTTTCAGGACAAAGGACGGCAAGTCGTATGTGTCGAGCGCCCAGTTCGATGTGGATTATGGTTCGTACCGATATTATGACGATGACGAGAACTCAAAATTCGAGCGGCTTTCGGTCCAGACCGACAAGACAACCTATGCCGTGGGCGAGAAGATGCGCGTTTATGTGGGCGCGCGGAAGACCCTTTCAAGCCTATTGATGACAATCGAGCGCGAGGGAATTCTCGAACATTCACTCGTGACGCTGAAGCCGAACCAGAAATATATCGATATCCCGGTGCAGGAACGTTTCGGGCCGAACGTCTATATCTCGTTCTTCGGAATATCGGCCAGGGGCGTATTTCCGCTTCATAGCTCCACTTTCGATGCAGCTGCACCGGATTTCCTCTTTGGCACCACCAAGGTCGCGATACGCCAGAAACCGGGGACGCTCACGATTGCTGTCAATCCGGGCGAGAAGCAGCTTGTGGCCGAGCCGGGCACATCGGTTACGCTGAATATCTCGGCCAGGGATTATGAGGACAAAGGCGTGGAGACAGAGATGGCGGTTGCGGTGGTGGACGAGAGCGTCCTCGCTCTTACGCGCTTCCAGACTCCCTCGCTCGAATCGCTAAGCACTTTTACGGTCCCTCTCGGTGTTCTTACAGGTGAGCTCAGAACCGAACTGCTCAAGCAGACACCTTACGGTTTTATGAAAAACAGGAAACTCACGGGCGGTGACGGCGGCGGGGGGGAAGATGTGGAAGGCAAGCTCCGACGCGACTTCAGGCCAGTGGCTTATTACAACCCAATGCTTCGCACCGGCGCCGACGGCATTGCGCACGTCTCATTCACGCTGCCCGACTCGATGACCACCTACCGCGTTTACGTTGTTGCGTGCGACCGCAAGGACCGCTTCGCTTCGTTTCAGCGGCCCCTTCTGGTCAAACGTGACTTCTATATCGAACCCGGCACGCCGCGTTTTTTCACCAAGGGCGACCGCTTCACCTTCTTCGTGTCGGCATTCAACAAGACCGACAGCGCCGGGCAGATGCGCTTCAATATCAAGAGCGATCCTCAACTTGCGCTCTCGGCAGATTCGTCCGTATCTCTGGATGCGCAGGACCGGCTGCTCGTGCCGGTAAAGGGCGAGGCTATGCAGGCGGGCCTTTCGACGTTCCGTTTATCGGGCTCTTTTATGGACAGAAAGGACAGTGTCGAACTCAAGCTCCCGGTGAAGTCGGGGTATATACGATGGAACGATGTCCTTTACGGCACTATGCAGGGAGATTCGGCAATCAAGTATGAATTCCCTTCAAAGGATACAGTATGGTCCGGCGTCGATCCCAACGAAGTTCAAGCGCTTCTGACCCTGTCCTCGTCTCCGTTCTTCCGGCTTTCGCAGGGCATTAAATATCTGCTTGCATATCCGTATGGTTGTGTCGAGCAGACGAGTTCTCGTGTCATTCCCCTGGCGGCTCTCAGAAACCTGATCAGGGACGGCTTCATCTCCGAGATCACGACTGAAGATGCAGACAAGTTCCTCAGGCCCGGCATTGAACGGTTGCTCTCGATGCAGGTAGGCAGCGGCGGTTTTGCCTACTGGCCCGGACAGCGCGAGGCGAGCCCATGGGGCACCGTTTATGCCGTGACAGCGCTGACGCGGGCGCGCATGGCCGGTATCGAAGTGCCGGCGGTCCGCATGGACAGTGCGCTTGCCTATCTCGCCAGGACCGTGAAGGAAGGCGATAAGCGGGCGAGTACCGAGAATGCCTTTGCTCTGTACCTGCTCGCTCTGAACGGGAAGCTCGACAAAGAGCTCTTTATGGATGTGTATAAAAACTTTGATAAAATGCCCCGGCAGGCCGGCCTGCTTATGATGCTCGCTGCCCAGGCATCGGGCCATCTAACGACGGGAGAGATTTCCGACCGCACGAAGGTCCTGCTCGGCAAGACGGTATCGAGCGACTATGACGAGTTTTACGCTGTCTATCGCGAACCCGCCATTGCCCTCATGGCGGCGAACGTCATTCTCAAGGATGACGCGCTGGCCGGCAAGCTGGCAAAGGGACTCCTCGATAATGTGAACAGTGAAGGCAGGTGGGGTTCCACGAGCGACACCGGCTGGGCGCTCCTCGCCCTGGGCGAATATTTCAAGGGGAAGTCTTTCAGCTCGAAACCGGTCGAAGTGACTGTCGAGCAGACGGGCCGGACTCCGGTGAAGGCAAAGGTATTGCCTGACAGCCCCTATACAAAAAAGCTGGATGCCGCGGCGTTCCTGGCCTCCCCGACGGTACGTGTAGCGGCGCCGCAGGGAGTCGATATAGCGTATTCACTCTCCATAACCCTACCGCGGGTCGATTGGGCCGGTAAGGGCGCATCGAACGGGATCAAGGTTGCAAAGAGGATCGAGAATATCGAAGGCGGGTCTACAATACGGGTGGGAGATATCGTCAGGGTTACCGTTGCGATTCAGTCGCAGGGAACATATAACTATGTCGTGCTGGACGACCCGCTTCCCGCCGGCTTTGTTGCTATCAACACAGCCATCAAGACTGAAGAACAAGTTTCCAAAAAACGGGGCGCACGAAACGATGAGGAGGGCGATGAGGGCGGGGAAGAGACCGGGGTGCAGGAGGAAGGCGATGCCGCGGTTTCTTCCGATCAGGACTTCGATGTATGGGGCAATACCAACTCCTTCTATCCGAACCATTTCGAGCTTCGCGACGACCGGGTCCTGGCCTTTCGGGATCGTCTCTGGAGCGGAGTCTATGAATATTCATATTACGCGCGTGCTGTCTGCGAGGGCGAGTTCGTAATGCCTCAGACCAAGGCACAGCTGATGTACAGGCCGGATGTTGTGGGCTATACGCCAATGAGCATAGTCACTATCAAGCCCCGGAAGTAAGGGGATTGCGCCGGAGAGGAAAGATGCTGCCATTTGTTCGTGTCTTGGCTGCCGCGGCATTTGTAGTGTTGTTCGCAGTCGCTGCGCATGCAGGATATTTCAGCGATGAGGATCTGGAGATACGGGATAACCTCATCTTTCTGGACCGCCATGGTGAAATGCTCCGCTTTTTCCCCGACGCCAATGGGCAGCGCCATCTCCGGATCAAGGGCGACGAGATTCCGGACCATCTGAAAAAGGCCTTCATAGCTATCGAGGACGCGCGTTTTTATTCCCACAGCGGTATCGATATGAAGGCGATCCTGCGTGCGCTTAAAGACAACATATTTCACGGAGGTGTCGTTTCAGGGGCCTCTACAATAACCCAGCAGACGGCGCGGCTTATCCATCCTCATCCCCGCACACTGGGCGGCAAACTGCGCGAAATGTCCATGAGCGGCGAGCTTGAGGAACGGTTGAACAAGGACGCTATTCTTGAACAATACCTTAATCGCGTTCCGCTCGGCCCCGGCATTGCCGGCGTCGGCCTCGCTGCCCGCATCTATTTCGACCGTAAGCCTGCCGATCTCAGCGTGGCCCAGGCGGCGCTGCTGGCGGCCCTTCCCAAAGCCCCCAGTTATTACAATCCATACGGCGAGAACGCCGACAAGCTCCTTGAGCGCAAAGACACAGTATTGGCTAAGATGGTCTCTTTGGGTTTCATCACCGAAGAACAATACGAGACGGCCAGGGCCGAGCCGCTATTCTTTAAAAAGCGAGCGGGGTTTCCAGGCTATGCGCCTCATATGGTCGAACTTCTGAAGGCGCGCAGGAAAATCAGCTCAGGCATTAAGCGAACAACTCTCGACCTTGCACTCCAGAGGGATGTTGAACAGATCATTGCCTCGCATAAAAATAGCCTTGCCGCAAAGGGCGCACATCAGGCAGCAGTCATGCTTGTAAGGAACCAGACAATGGAGGTGCTCACTTCGGTCGGGTCCATCGCGTATTCGGAAACGAATGGCGGTTTCAACAACGGCACTACAGTGCGGCGGTCGGCAGGGTCGACTCTTAAGCCTTTTCTGTACGCCGCGGCTCTGGAGAAGGGGTATACGGCATCATCTCTGCTCGAAGACGTGCTCAAGCATTATAAGACACCGCAGGGGTTCTACTCACCCGATAACTTTGACCAGCGGCAGTATGGTCCTGTGACCATGCGTACTGCGCTCGGCAATTCGCTCAACATCTCATCGGTGAAGCTGCTCGAAGCAATCCGGATCGAAGAGGGCTACGACCTGATGAGGCAGCTGCATCTCATGCCGGAGGATGGACGGGACGCCGGCGATTACGGTCTCGGTCTTGCAATCGGCAACGCCGACGTTACACTCGAAGGCCTGGTGACTGCCTATGCGACCCTCGCTAACCGCGGCAACTACCTGCCGCTCCGCTATCTGCTCGAAGACCCTATGGATGAGCCCGAGCAGATCTTTTCGGAACAGGCAGCGCACATCGTAACCGACATCCTTTCCGATCCGTCATCCCGCCTTATTACCTTTGGACGGGCATTATCGTTCCCCTTCAAGGTTGCCGTCAAGACCGGTACCAGTACCTCGTACCGCGATGGCTGGGCGGTCGGCTACACTCCTGACTACACCATCGGGGTCTGGGTGGGCAATTTTGAAGGCAATCCCACAGATCACATCTCAGGCGCTACAGGTGCAATACCCGTCTTTAAAGAAGTGCTCCGGCTGCTATACGGCGATACCCCTCCGGCAGGTTTTGAGCAACCCGAAGGGTTGGTGTCGGTAGAGGTCTGCGGTATTTCGGGTATGCTGCCGGGCCCCAAATGTACACATCGGGTGCGTGAGCTATTCATCGGGGGGAGCGAGCCTGATGAGCCCTGCAGCTTTCATCAGCACGAGGAATTTTATCATGAATTGCCGACCACCTATGCAGGATGGCTCTATGAGCGCAACAAGCTAAGGGCGGCCGGAAGTTTTCGTCTGGCTGGTTTCCCGGCTGATCTCAGGACCGTTTTCGAGCAACCCGCAGATTTTGAAGTCCCCCTTGCCGATACACCGGCAACGAGGGTGCGATATCCTATAATCAAAGGGACGACAGATGGAAAGATTGGTTCCCAACCGAAAGTGGATAACCCGCGAACCAGTGCCGGCAAGGGTACATCAACGGTGCGGATCGCCTACCCTCTTCCAAACGATCATTTTGTGCAGAATGAGGCTGCCGAACCGGTGATCAAACTCGAAAGTATCGTTACGGCTCCAGTACCATACGTCGACTGGTTCATCGACGGCATGCATCAGGGCAGGAGCGGGCCGCCCTACCAGCTGATCTGGGAGCTTCAACGCGGCAGGCACCGTGTTATGGCTGTTGGTCCCGATCACAAGGGTGACAGTATCGAGATCACGGTTGAGTAGTCCGGACCGCAGCTATCCCGTCGACCCGGTCGTATATTTCCCATGATATACTGTTAGCAGTATGGCGGTGCGACGAGCGGACATTTACATAGCGGGAAAGGCATTAATTACGGTCCTATTCGTATGTCTTGTTCTGGCATTTTGCTTCGGCTCCCGGCCCCGGGAATCGTTCGGGAATATTCCCGACACAGCCACGACGCCGAAGGAAAACGCCATTGCCCGCAAGACCAGGATTGTCATAAAGAATATCAGGATCGAGGATCCCCGAATCGTGGTCCACATCGGCGGCAGCAAGAAATCTGAGGAATCGGTCCTGGATCAGCTCCCTTCGGTAGTTAACGGCACTATTACGAACGGTTCTGCTGATATCGTTCTGCAGGGATCACGGCAAACAATCATCTTACAGCATGGAAACATTACAGTCCACGACTTCTCTCCGGGGCATGGCGGTAAAGTGGTCTTTGGCGGCGGGGTCAATTACGAACTCGACGATAAGAATAGGATCGGACTGAATGGCAGCGTAACAGCCTCTCTCGACATAACGGCTTTTAAGCCCGCCTATGCCGGAACGGGCACTTTGATTGCCGCTGTCGACCGCGGATTGCATGGCCCGTTTTCTTTTCATCATATATCAGCAAAAGTCCCTTTCTCATTGAGCGAAGATGAACTTGCGCTCAATGCTGCTGAATTTGCAATTGGAGAATTAAAGGACTCTTCAGTGAAGCCGACAGCAGAAATCGGGGATGTCCGTCTCGGCGGAGACATCATTTATTCCTTTAAGTCTGGAACAGTTTCGATCGGATCACTGAAAGGCAGCATACCAGCCGGGGAGGTCAAGGGTTCTCTCGTCGCTGTCCTGAGAGAACCCTTGACCTTCAAGGGCACGATTGCGACGCCATCCCTGGACCTTGCGAAAATAACTGAAACAGTGAAGACGTATCTGCCGTCCGATTACCGCGATTGGTCAGCACAAGGAAAGGCAGCCGCACAAACCGACTTTG
>JBGOVD010000173.1:0-5222 GCA_041477935.1 Dissulfurispiraceae bacterium
AAAGATTGCAGTCGAAAAAATCGATGCCTCTCATCGTAGCCGGCGGACCTTCCACTGTGAATCCTGCCCCCATGTCGCCTTTCATCGATGTCTTTCTGATCGGTGACGGCGAGGAGGCAGTCGTCGAACTCATAGAGACGGTAAGGCGATGGAAGACAGGCGGCGGGAGCAGGGAAGACCTTCTGCGCGAAATCTCGCAGATTGAAGGTTTTTATGTGCCGCTTGTCCATGGCAAGTCGGCCCGCATAAAACGGCGGTTTATAACAGACCTTGACGCGATGCCTTTCCCTGAACGTCAAATAGTTCCATATGCGCCTATCGTCCACGACCGCATCAGTATAGAGGTTGCCAGAGGTTGCACCATGGGCTGCAGATTCTGCCAGGCCGGAATAATCTATAGGCCTTTAAGGGAGAGGAGTCCCGAAAAGGTCCTCGAAATCGCTGAAAATGCATTGAAGAACACCGGATATGACGAAGTCTCATTTTCGTCCCTGAGCACGGGTGATTACAGCTGCCTGCTTCCGCTTATCAAGGGATTCAATCATCGGTACCGTCCTTCGAGGATCGCCGTAGCCCTTCCGTCGCTGCGCGTAGCCTCGGTTAACAGGGACGTACTGAAGGAGATAAGATCGGTCAGGAAAACCGGCTTTACCATGGCGCCCGAGGCGGCCACGGAGCGGCTTCGCAGCGTTATCAACAAGGACTTTACCGACGATGACTATGAGCGCGCCCTCACCGCCCTTTTCGAAGAGGGGTGGCTCACGCTCAAGCTCTATTTCATGATAGGTCTACCTACAGAACGCGAAGAGGACATCGAGGCAATCAATGAAATGGCGATGCGCGCGCTTCGGATCGCCAAGAGGAACAGCGGAAAATTCGTAAACATCAGCATCACTGTCTCTCCGTTCATTCCAAAACCCCATACGCCCTTTCAGTGGTACGGACAGACAAGCCTCGATGAGATGAGGCGGAAACTCGGGTTTCTGAGACGCTCAATCAATGCAAAGAAGTTCAAATATAAAGGACACAACGAAGAGATGAGCTTTCTCGAAGCGGTATTTGCGCGCGGGGACGAAAACCTTGCCCCCCTCATAGAAGAGGCCTGGAGAGCGGGATGCAGGCTTGACGGTTGGTCCGAGTTTTTCGACTTTACCAAATGGCTTCAGGCAATGGAGAAGACCGGCATAGACGGCGCTGCGTATGCCGGAAGAGAGTTCTCGAAAGATGACCCTCTGCCGTGGGACAACATCGACGTTGGTGTCGGGAAAGATTTTCTGTACCGCGAGTATGAGCGGGCCATAGAAGGTCGGATGACAGCGGATTGCAGAAAGGCATGCTCCGCCTGCGGCCTCGCATGCAAGGATACGCCCTTACAAGATGCCTTGCCCGTACAGGATATAAATGTAGGGGCGCATCGAGATGCGCCCTCAGCTGACACGACAGAGCGGAACATCAGGCCGAAAATCCGCGTAAGGACCGAATTTTCGAAGACAGGCATGCTCCGATACCTGTCTCATCTCGAACTGATAACCGCAATGACCCGGGCGCTGCGAAGGGCCGGCATACCTTTCGACTTTTCAAAAGGGTTCCACCCCAAGCCCGAAATGTCCTTCGGGCCTCCCCTCAACGTCGGCGTGGCCGGCGAGAAGGAGTATTTCGACATGGAGGTCTTTACGCCCTTTGATGTAGAATTGTATAGTGGAAGGTTGAGCGAGACCCTTCCAGCCGGTATAAGGATAAGCAGGATGGCCGTAGTCCCGGTGAATGAACCTTCGCTGACCGGCTTCGTAAGCAGGTACGACTATATCGTCGGGGTCCCGGAATCTGCCGATAACTTCTCGGCCGGACCGGGTACGCCTCCGCCGACTGTACCTGAGACGTTCGAGAAGGTCATGGTCAGGCGCGATGAGAAGGAAGTCGATCTCGCTCCATGCATAGAATCAGTAGAGCGGATAGAGATCGCAAACGGACATTTTCGTGATGTGTTCGGGCACGACATCGCTTGGGCATACAGGATTGTACTAAGGGACCGTGTAGATGTAAGAATCAGGCTCGGTGAGATCACCGAAGCGATCTTCGGAATAAAAATGGAAGACCTCTCGGTCGTCAGGACCCGCATGTATGGCTGGAAAGAGGGCTGGAAGGAGCCTCTGTGACTAGTGAACTCATAATAAATGTATCAAGAGAAGAAAGCAGGGTCGCCCTGCTCGAAGGCGGCCAGGTAGTCGAACTCTATATCGAGCGCAAAAAAGACACCAGCCTTGTCGGCAATGTTTACAAGGGCAGGGTCCTGAAGATTCTGCCGGGAATGCAGTCCTCGTTCATCGACATCGGCCTCGAAAAGGCGGCCTTCCTGTATGTCTCGGACATTATGCCGAATGTCGACGATTATTATGCCCCTTTCATGGAGAGCGATTCGGGAGATACCGTCGAGATGGATGAGCTTCAGGCGCAGGCTGAGGCCGCAAAACCGCTTCCCATCGAAGAGTTGATCCAGGAAGGTCAGGAAATACTCGTTCAGGTAGCAAAAGACCCGATGGGCACCAAGGGCGCTCGCGTGACGTCATATGTCACGCTGCCGGGGCGCTATTGCGTTCTGATGCCTAATGTGGAGCATGTCGGCATATCCCGGAGGATCGAGAAGGAAGAGACGCGGGAGCAGCTTAAGGCAATCGCAAATGAACTGAAGCCGGCAGGATTCGGCATCATCATGAGAACTGCGAGCGAGGACGCCTCAGCCGAGGAGATCAGGCGCGACCTCGAATTCCTCCTTCTGGTGTGGGAGAATATCCAGAGAAAGAAAGACAAAGTTACGGCGCCGGGGCTTCTTTACAGCGACCTCGACCTGGTCTTCAGGAGCATAAGAGACTTCATGAGCCATGAGGTTTCGAGGCTCGTCATCGATTCACCTGACGAATTCGAGAGGCTCTGCGAATTTGTGAAGAGCTTCTTTTCGAGGCTGCTCGAAAGAATCGAACTCTATGAAGGAAGGGAGCCCATTTTCGATGCCTTCGCCATAGAACATGATGTGTCGAGGGCTCTCGAAAGAAAGGTCTGGCTCAAGTCGGGCGGCTACATCATCATCGACCAGACCGAGGCGATGACTGTCATAGATGTCAACACAGGGAAGTTCGTTGGCAAGGAAAGCCTTGAGGACACCATCCTCAAGACCAACCTGGAAGCGGTTAAAGAGACTGCCTACCAGATACGGTTGAGAAACCTGGGCGGCATCATAATCATGGACTTCATCGACATGGAAAAGCTCGAAAACAGGGACAAGGTCTTCAATGCCCTTGTCGAGGCGATGAAAAAAGACCGGGCCAAAAGCACCATATACAACATCTCTGAACTGGGCATTATCCAGATGACGAGAAAGCGCGTGAGGGAAAGCCTCGGCAGGGTCCTCTGTGAACAATGCCCCTACTGCGAGGGCAAAGGCTTCGTAAAATCAGCGCGGACCGTGGCCTACGAGATATTCAGGAAACTCAGGAAGATGAACCTGCCGAGCGGGAAGATGGCGGTTATTACGGCAAATTCGGCTGTCGCCGAACTCCTCTCGGATGAGGAGCGGTACGGTATCGAAGAGCTTGAGTCCACCTTCAAGATCAGGCTCATAGTCAAGGAGGACTTCAAGCTCCACCAGGAGCATTACGAAATCGCGGTATTGTAAGACAAGTGAGAAGTGAAGATAAGTGCAGCGAAATGAGCAGGTCTTGGAAGTCCGGATTTTAGTGCGATGTCTGGGTTCTCTCGGCCGCGCCAGCAGGCAGGGCAAAAATACACCTGCAAGTGAACATTCATTTCTGTATAAGTCAGACTTTTGGCTCCTAAACACTAATTCATCGCACTGAAATCCGGACTTCCAAGACCGACTAACCGGGACACTGAGTTTATATTATCTGCGATATATTATATATGAACGATAAATACCAAAAACTTCTGACCATTCTGCAAGAGATGCCGTCCGTCGTTCTCGCCTTTTCGGGCGGGGTCGACAGCACGTTTCTTTTGAAAGCCCTGAAAGACTCAGGGACGCGGACCATGGCCGTAATAGCTTCATCCGAGACCATGCCTGAAAGCGAACTCAGGCACGCTGAGCAGATGGCTGCGTTGATCTGCGTGCCTTACCGCGTTATCGCTACTGCGGAACTCGACAATCCTGACTTTGCCCGGAACCCGGCAAATCGCTGCTTTTATTGTAAGGACGAACTCTTCCTGAAACTTTTCAGAATCGCCGATGCCGAAGGTTATGCCATTGTTGTCGATGGCAGCAATACGGATGACCTTTCGGACTGGAGACCAGGCAGAGAGGCCGCCATCCGTCACGGCGTCCGCAGCCCCCTCATCGAGGCCGATTTTACGAAGGCAGAGATCAGAGACCTCTCGAAGAGCCTTGGCCTTCCTACCTGGTCCAAGCCTTCGGCCCCCTGCCTTTCATCTAGATTCCCCTATGGCATAGAGATCACACGTGAAGGTCTCAAAAGAGTCGAAGATGCTGAGGAATTTCTCAGGGGATTGGGGTTCCTGGAACTGAGAGTAAGGAGCCATCACGGAAATCTTGCAAGAATAGAAGTCAGGACTGCCGATATCGACCTGCTTCTTGGCCCGGACTTAAGGGTACGAATCGCGCAGCGCTTTCGGGAACTCGGGTTCAAACATATCACTATCGACATCGAAGGATTCAGGAGCGGGAATCTCAATGGATAGCGCAGAAGGGAAAAACAAGCGTTTGCGCGTTTCCGAGCTGAACCTCTGCGTCCGGTGCGGCAGCTGCAAGGCCCTCTGCCCTACCAACATCGAATTCACCAATGAGGGAATGAGCGCTCGCGGCAGGATCGCGCTCTTGAAGAAACTGTTCAACAAAGAGATAGACCCATCCGATGTTCTCGATGAACGTATCTTCAGCTGCCTGCTCTGCGGGGCCTGCAACACCCTTTGTCCGCTGGGCATATCTATTACCGACGCGGTTTATGAAGGGCGGGTGAAGCTCGGAAGCAGAAAAAGACATTGGCTCTTCAGGATGGGCATGAAGTATGCTTTCAGCGATACGACCAGGGCATACAATATCCTTAAGTTTCTCGACAATGCGGGGCTGACCCGATCTCTCAGCTGGGTGCAACCCTTCAAGGCCCTGAAGGAGATGCGTGCCGATATACCCAAAACCCGCCTGAGGAGCGCCGCCACTGTATTCAAAGTCCCCAATCCTAAAGGCAGGATAGCCC
>JBGOVD010000049.1:0-9144 GCA_041477935.1 Dissulfurispiraceae bacterium
ATGAACCTGTACAGGCCGAATGTCTCTCCGAAGCCGACTGACGCCAGGGTAAATCGCTCGCCTGATGATGCGAAGCGGTAGAGGCTGACAAAGAACTGAGGCTGCTTCGGGTCTGCTATGAGCGGACGGAACAGGTCGCCCGTCGGAAAGCCTTCTGCTTCGCCGGTTAGCCCCATAACCCTGCTTACCACTCCCGGCTTACTAACGTCTGCCGGTTTCACCACAATTGCTATCCCCTTCAGTCCGTCGATAGTCCCCAGCTGCTTGTCGGCCGTCTCCCGTCGCATCTGGTCATCTTTAAACAATGTAATGGTGGCAGCCCCGTTGACAATCCTTAAAATATAGCTGTTTCTCTCCCAGTGCAGGTCTCGCTCAAGGATGGAGGAGATATAGCCGGTCAGAAATTCGTCGCTTATCCTGTCTGCAGCTGCCGCAGGGTGAGAAAGAAAAATGAGCATGAGACAGAGAGAAGCGACGCACAGGCCGGCGGTAACATTGAGAGAGCTAGTGATGCGCATCAGCTTGGTCATCCTACCTTCTATCCTGCCTATCCTGTTTTTCTTCATCCCCTCTTTCAGGTTTTCCTTGAGGATGACGCTCCTGTTTAGGTTGCTGAGCCTCAGGTTTCCGCTCCTGTTTTTGCGGCTGCTGAACCTTATCCTGACGTTGCTGTTTAGGCTGCTGAGCCTCAGGTCTCCGTTCCTCTCTTTGCGGCTGCTGAACCTTCTCCTGACGCTGCTGTTTAGGCTGCTGAGCCTCAGGTCTCCGTTCCTCTCTTTGCGGCTGCTGAACCTTCTCCTGACGCTGCTGTTTAGGCTGCTGAACCTCAGGTCTCCGTTCCTCTCTTTGCGGCTGCTGAACCTTCTCCTGACGTTGCTGCTTAGGCTGTTGAGCCTCAGGTTTCCGTTCCTCTCTTTGCGGCTGCTGTCTTTGTTTCTGGACCTCGGGCCTCTGTTGATATTGTTGTTGCCTTTGCTGTCTTAGTTCCTGTCTCTGTCGTTCCGGGCGGGGCTTATAGCTCTGGACGCCCCAGGTTCCCTGCCTTTCCCAATGACGATCATTTTGCCAGCCCTTCCAGTTCTGTTGAAGCCGCTGGTGAGGAATCCGTTCATAGTTCCACCGGTGCCCGTACCAATTATGGTCTCTGTAGTATCCCCTCCAACCCGGATCTACATCAAAATAAAAACTTGGAACACGGTTATAATAACTCCAGCCCCGGTTATAGTAATGTGAACGATACCAACGCCCTTCCCATAGATGCCACCACCAGCCGTTGTAGAAGTAGATGTCAGCGTCCGCCTCAGGAACGACATAGACATACGTATCAGGCAGCACTATCAAAGCCGGTGGTGCTGCAAATACTACGGGTGGCGGTAGAACAATACTAACGTTTACCTCCGCCCTTGCCATTGTCGGGACAGAAACTCCGATAATCAACGCCAAAAGCGATATTCCCCAAAATAACTTTTTCATTTAGTGTCTCCTATGCACATCACTGTTCGGGCTCCGTTAACCTTTCCTGTTTCCCATGACCAGCAATACAATGCCGCCCACGAGAGCAATACCACCGACGATCGGCGGCAGCGGAATCGTTTTCGTCTTATCAGCAGACACCTGTATAGGACCGATATCGATCACCTTCTCTCTGGTCGTGTAGGTGATGCCCTGATACGCGAACGCAATGATTCCGATCACGATAAGAATGATGCCTGTCAACGCGTAAGTTTTCATTTTGCTCCCTCTTTCTTTCGTCAGCCTGTCAGATCGATGATCTCCTGCAGCTGCAAAGCTCTTCGTCCCCGGATAATGTTGACCGGCATCAGGAATCTATTTGGATTCCTCGATGGTCATCTGGTTCGTTACACTCTTCACGCCTTTTATATCGTTGACGAGTTTGGTGACCAGGTCTTTTTCGGCTGCATTCCTGGCCTTGCCACTCAACGTGACCGCGCCGAAATTCGTCGCGACAATGGTGTTGAGTGCGCTGGTCGACCGATGGAACAGCAGCGACATCTTGATCTGGGCTGTAATGGAGGCGTCATCGATCTTTTCACCAGTTGTTTGCTCTGTCGTTTTAGCGGTCTTTGTAACTGTCATATCGTTCTTTACATCTTTGACACCTTCGACATCCTTGACGTATTCGGTCGTCAGGTCCTTCTGTGCCTGGCTGGTCGCATCGCCTTGCAGCGTAACCGTTCCGTCCTTGGTGCTGACCTCCGTCATGGCGCTCACGTTCCGATGAAACAGAAGCGTGGTCTTCACTTTAGCTTTAAGCCACGCATCCGACTTCTCAGCGGGGTGATCACCTTTGACTTCCAGCCTGTTGTCGACGCTTTCCACCCCTGGCAGGCCCGCTACGGTCTCTTGGGCCAACGATTTGTGGGAGTCCTCGGAAACAGTTCCCGTCAATATGACGACGCCGTCTTTAGACTGGATTTTGATATCATCACCCTGAAGGTAGGTCGTGAACACATACGACTTTTTGGCGGATGATTCGATGCGGTCATCTATCGTGGACGCTTGCACAGGCACGCTGATCAGCAACAGAGCCACCGCGGCCATCATCAGCGCCAACGAATACATGGATTTCATTCTCACTTTACTTTCTCCTTTCAACGTATTTTCAGACTCTTCACTTCCCAATGCGAATCGTTGAGAGATTTCCTATGAGTCCGAAGACACTTAATAACCAGATAATCACTGCAATAACCACTACTACATTCAAAATCTTTTTTATGGTAGCTTGCATCGGGATGTAGCTGTTTATTACCCACAGGACCACCCCAACGACAACCAAAACAATCACTAAATTAATCAATGGCATAATATTTCTCCTTTCATGCCGCTCATTGACGGCGAGGTGGAATTTTCCCCTCTCCAAAGGGCAGTGTGAGGTCATAAAGCATGCAGCTGAAGGGGCACTCCGCGAATTCATGATAAATGAGGAATGTTTTCACGGAATACCCCTTATCCATCTATTTTTTCACTTCAATCTTCAAGAGGCTCTTCACGGATTTCACGCCTTTGATCTGCTTGATCTTCGATACAAGCCGACCCTCGGTCTCTCTGCTGTTCACAAAGCCCTGGAGAACAACATCTCCCGTTGTGGTCGTCACATCGATCTTTAAATAATGAGCATCCGGGTCTTTTACGATTGTCCCGTTAACTTGTGTAGTAATCGTTGAGTCATCGATATTCTGACCCGCTGTTTCACCCGTCATAGTCGCGCAGCCCGATAACAAGGCCAATCCAAATACCATTAATACTGCCAAGAGAACAACCTTTTTGCTTAAGCCCTTACTGGTAGTCATTTCACTCCTCCTGTCTTTAGATGTGCAATCATCGGATCGCAACGTTAATACATATGGCCCATACATTATTATTCAACTGGACCCTCATTCTGTCCGAATAATTATTTTCAAGGGCAAAGGGCCGGACCAATATAAGACGTCTTTCCGGCCCTTTGCTTTCATGCTGCTATTTTACTATGACCTCGAAATGGACTCTTCTGTTGGACTGCATGCATTCTGAGTTCTTGTTCTTGGGAGTCGGATTCTCCTCGCAGAGAGGTCTTGTCTCGCCGTATGAGATAGTAGTCATCCTGGACTCGGCGATGCCTCCCTCTCCGGCTAGATATTCCCGGACAGCACTGGCCCGTCTTTCGCCCAGCCTCATGTTGTAATCATCGCTGCCATGCTGACAGGTATTGCCCTCGATCTGGACATTTAAACCCATGTTTTCTTTCAGCGTCTTTATATCGCTGTCGAGAATACCCGTTGCGACTTTCGTAAGGGTCGCCTTATCAAAGTCGAAATGTATGTCCTCAAGGACTATCTTCACCGGCGCTACAACTGCGGCAGGAGCTGGTGGCGGAGGTGCCGGCATAGGCTTCGGTTCAGGTTTCACCGCGGCAACCGCTTTGGCAGGGCAAAGGGCCTTAATTTTGCCGATTGCGTCCTGGGCCATATCTATCGCTTCCTGTGTGCGGCATGCCATGTAGGTCTCATAGGCCTTGTCTACCTGGTCCTTTAACGCGTTAAATTCTGAGGGACATTCCTTGTCTTTGCCGGCAGCACGCGCTTCATCCAGTGCCCGATCAGCGTTGATTAATTCCGTGGGGTAGTACAAATATCCGGACCTGCCTGCGGGTCTTTTTTCCATGCCGGAGCACCCGACCATTAAACTCAGGGAAAATACGGCAATGACCACTAACATCAATCTCTTTGCTGTTATTGCTTGCACGTTACACCGCCTTAATGAATTTTTTTGTTTTGTAATTCCCGGCACAAAAAATAAATTATTCACATCCTCACCTTTGCACCCGCTCATTTCCATTAGAGCGACAGTTTCTACGGTCTTCGTCCTGAAATTATATTGATCAACACCACAACAACTGCGAGAACAAGCAGGATATGAATGAATCCGCCAATCGTGTAACCGCTCACCAGTCCCAACAGCCAAAGTATCACGAGTATCACAAAGATCGTCCAAAGCATAGCAACCTCCTTTTTTATATAGCATCATGCCGCATGTGCTTACATCGGACCCGATAGACACATCCTCCTGCATCTCATTCCAACCCGTCTGCCTTGAGGACATATTCCATGAGGTCCATTCCCGCCGTGTGTGACACGGTGTCGAACCGCAATTCAGGCTGCTCGCGCAGGAGATCCATGAGCGAGAGTACCCGCCGCTGATTGTCTGTAGAGATGTGTTTCTCAAGATCTTCCTGCGTCGCCCATTCCTCCAGCAATACAAAGGCATTCCTGTTTTCTACGTCCTCATAGAAACGGTAACTCAGGCAGCCCCTTTCGACCCGCGCGGGTTCGAGTACCCCCCGCATCGTTTCTAAAAGATCACTCCGCCTTTCCGGCCGGACGATCATTCTCAATGTCACTAGTATCATTCTGCCTCCAAGCTACCGAGATTCCGACACCGAATCCTGATTCGCCATCGACTTAACGATGTTCGTCATGGCCTCCGCGGTCGTGGTCTCCACGGTCGTCATGGCCTCTGCGGTCGTCATGACCTCCGCGATCCCGGTCATAGTGCCCTCTTCGGTCGTCCTCCACGCCCCAAAAAAAACAGCCGGAACATGCGATAAGCGTAATAACGACTAAAATCAAGCTAATAGCTCTTCTCATATTTCCTCCTTCTTTACGTCTATTTACAGGGTCCGCATACCCAGCTTCCTACTTCCCCAGAACCTTCTTGATTTGGCCGACCTTCTCCTGAACTTTGCCGGCTATCTTTTCGGCTTTGCCTTTGGCCTCTAACTCGGGATTATCGGAGAGTTTTCCGGCCATTTCCCTGACCTTACCCTTTGCTTCGTGAAACGTGCCTTTCAATTTGTCATTCATGCTCGATTTCATGGTATTCCAATTCCTCCCTTTAGGACTTAGATTTGACATACTTTGTTGTTTGCTATTGTATTGAAAAGCAGATTGTGTGCCAGGGATGTTATTGACAGGACAAATGTATCTATGATATTGAATACATTGAAATATTAGCGATGACTGGAAGAGGTAAGTGATGTTTTGAAAGGGGATGCCTTCTGATATATCAGGATGCTCCTGATATATCAGGTATTCTTCCTATTTCTTTGGATGCCCAGTCTTTGCATCCTCGATTCAAGAGTCTTTGGATTGATGCCTAAAATCTCCGCTGCACCGTCTTTGCCGCTAACCCGCCATCCGGTGGTGCTCAAGGCCTCGATAATGTGCCGTTTCTCTGCATCTTCGAGAGTGCCGGGCTGTTCAGCACCTGACAGCGCAATCTTTGGCACATCCAAATGCAGCACAGGTCCGGTGGTGATTATCATGGCACGCTCGGTAACATTCCGCAGTTCCCTTACATTGCCAGGCCATGGGTAGGTTTGCAGAGCTTCAACACCCTTCTGTGGTATTGATTCGATCCGCTTGCCCATTCTCTTGCTGAATTGCTGTACAAAAGACCATACGAGCGGCAATATGTCCTCCCGACGCTCGCGAAGGGGGGGCACGATAATCTGAAAGATGTTCAAACGGTAGTAAAGGTCTTCCCGGAACCCGCCCTCACTGACCACGCGGGCAAGATCGCGGTTTGTTGCAGAAATTATTCTGACGTCAACCTTCATGGTCCGGGGGTTGCCCAGGCGCTCAAACTCGCCGTTTTCTAATACCCGAAGCAGCTTAGCCTGTAGGTCCATCGGAAGGGCGTCGATCTCATCCAGAAAAATAGTTGAGGCATCAGCAAGCTCAAAGCGGCCTATTTGCTTCGACAGTGCGCCGGTAAAAGCGCCCTTTTCGCGGCCGAACAGTTCACTTTCGATTAGGGTCGGCGGCAGGGCTGCACAATTGACTTTAATCATGAGCCGGGCCTTTCGGGAACTCAGGCCATGGATAGCATTAGCGACCAGTTCCTTTCCGGTGCCCGTCTCCCCCTGGATCAAAACCGTCGAGTCTGTCGGCGCCACTTGTTCTATCAGCTTCAAAACGGTTTTGATCGCCTCACTGTTTCCCACGATGTCTTTGTGTGAATGCAACAGATTAAATTCTTCCTTAAGGTAGAAATTCTCCTCACGCAATTGGGCTTTAAACTGTTTGACTTCTTTGAGCGCTTCCCGCAGGGACACCTCTGCCTTCTTGCGTTCCGCTATCTCCAGCAAGAGCTGCTCATTTGCTACCATCAAATCCGTAGTCCGTTCCTGGACACGTAACTCAAGCCTATCGTGTGCTTGACGCAGGGCATCTTCAGCCTGCTTACGCTCAATCGCGTATCGCATTGACCTGATCAAAAGGGTGCTGTCAACCTGGCCCTTCACCAAGTAGTCCTGTGCACCTTCCTGTAATGCCCGTACTGCAAGCTCTTCATCACCCAGACCGCTCATCACCACAATGGGTACATTGGGCACAGCAGCATGAGTGCGTATGACCGTATCAAGCCCTTTGCCGTCCGGAAGCGACAGGTCCAGCAAAATGATTCCAAAACTCTCTTTGCTCAACAATGCCAACGCATTGCTCAGCATGTTAGCATGGGTCATTTCAAACTCAACCGCATTTGGCTCGCCGAGCATTTCCCTGAACAAAGCGACGTCACTTGGACTGTCTTCTACGAGCAGAATACTGACGGGGTCCTTTTTCATCCCTTGTCCCTTTTTGTTTTGTGTTTATACTTCATAATTATTATTCTATCAATATATCACTTGAGTGTTAAGTATGCTAATGAATGAAAAAAAGAATAAAGTCCTCTTTGTCCTTGGCGGGTGTGCTGCAGTCCTTGTTCTTGCCGTAGTCGTTTATACCATCACCTTCGACATAAATTCTTACAGGCGCCGCATCGAGGCAGCTGCCTCCGGGGCGACCGGCCTGGAGGTCAGGATCATTGGGAAGATGGGCCTCTCTTTCTTTCCCTTTGGCGTATCAGCTAAGGATATCCACGTTTCAAACAAGGGAGGCGAAATCATATCCATCGAAACCCTCAATCTGGGGGCCGAGTTGATGCCTCTGCTGAAGAATCAACTCAAAGTCACTGGGTGCGAACTTGTCAAACCTGCCGTCACCATAGTGAAGGCCGCCGACGGGAAATATAATTTTGAAAGCACTGAAAAGAAATCCGCTGAGGGGAGAGCTGGAGAAGCCTTCAGCTTGAAGGAATTCAAGCTGTCCAAAGGGGTGCTGGTCTATCTCGACAAGAAGACCGGAGAAAAAACGGAGTTCAAAGAATTCAATCTGGCAATCAAGGGTCTCTCCATAGGCGATGTGGCAGCGGACATCATAAAGAACGTCTCGTTCACAGGAAGCTTCGACTGCAAGGAGGTGCTCCAAAAGGACTTCAGAATCGAGAATCTCAAGGCACCTGTGAAGGCGCTCAAGGGGATATACAATTTCGAACCTCTTACTATCGGGGCCATCGTCTACTTTGACAAGAAGGCGGGAGAAAAGACTGAGTTGAAAGAAATCAATCTGGCAATTAAGGATCTTTCGATAATTGATACTTCAGGGGCCATTATAAAGAACATCTCATTCACGGGAAACCTGAACTGCAAGGAGGTACGGAAAAAAGACCTCCTTATCGACAACGTCAAGAGTCTTGTGACAGCGGAGAAGGGAGTAATCTACCTCAAACCTCTTACCATGGATATCTTCGGATCGAAGGGTGAAGGAGATGCAACGGCAGACAAGTCGGAAGTCGATGCTGTGTATAAAATCAATTTGAAAGTATCGAATCTTGACTTCACTAAACTGCAGGGGTCCTTCGGCTCAAAAAAGGTCATAGGCGGGAAGGGTGATCTTAATGCTTCCCTGACGATGAAAGAAAAAGGAAGCCGCAAGCTGATGAGCAACATGGACGGTACTTTTTCTCTCCGGGGTGACAATCTTGTCATTTACACTATGGACCTCGACAAGGTCCTCTCATCTTTTGAAACAAGTCAGACGTTCAATCTTGTAGACGTCGGCGCTTTCTTCATAGCCGGCCCTCTCAGTACCGTTGCGATCAAGGGGTACCGTTATGGAGACGTTTACAACCAGACCAGAGGAGGCCAAGGCACCATCACACAGTTCATGTCCCACTGGAGGATCAGGGACGGTGTGGCGGATGCAATTGACTGTGCCCTTGCAACACACCATAATCGGGTAGCCCTTAAAGGCAAGCTCGATCTTGTCAGCGAACGATATGATAATGTAATAGTGGCGCTTCTCAATGACAAAGGCTGCGCAAAATTCAAACAAGGCATCAGCGGTCCCTTCAGCAGTCCCAAAATCGGCGCTGTGAGCGCTGTCGAGTCCCTTGCAGGCCCAATCTTCAATCTATACAGGCAAGCTAAGAGCATTGTTCAAGGCGGTAAATGCGAGGTTTTTTATAACGGCTCTGTGCAGCAACCTCCAAACTGATTCTCTTTTTTGAGGGGCTTTGTTTACAACCAATGGGCAAATAAATGCGATAACCACTCTTCGATCCATGGCAACAAGGGTCTTCCTTGCCACTCTTCCCATTTGATCTGGTCGGACTCTGCAAGGTCCGAGGCAAACATCTTCTCCATTTCACCTGCAAACTCGTGACTCAGGATGACCGCATTCACCTCATCATCACTTAAAAAGCTCCAGAAGTCCAGGTTGGTAGAACCGACCGTGGACCAGACTTCGTCAATCACCGCAGTTTTCG
>JBGOVD010000147.1:0-5712 GCA_041477935.1 Dissulfurispiraceae bacterium
TCATCAGGAGTGAAGGCGAATATCATTTGTGGGACTATCGATGGAGTCACCGGACCTGTGAAAGATATAGTCACCGACCCTGAATATATAGACGTATCAGTACCTGCCGGTACAACTTTTGTCCATTCCTCCCCAATGGGGCATACCGTTCTCGCCTACGTTATTGCTGGGCATGCGTATTTTGACAATGAGCGAAATCCTTTCAGCCATGAAGCAATTGGTGGGAATTATTTTGATTTCAAGAGAGACTGCCGATTCGGTCCGGAGTCCCTTATTCTTTATGAGCGCAAAGGAGAAGAAGTCAAGATAACGACAGAGGAATCATCGGTCCGCTTCTTATTGGTCTCGGGCAGACCGATTGGCGAACCAGTCGCATGGTATGGTCCAATAGTTATGAATACTCAGGAAGAGCTGCAAATTGCCTTTGAAGAATTCGAAAAAGGGACTTTCGTCAAAGTCCGCGGCTAGAGGCCATAAACTTGCATTGTTGAATAACACTAGTTCATACAACGCACATTTGGGCGGCGTCTTGAAGCTGTTGACTTTGAGCCCTATCGACCGCGATGTCTTCCCTACATTCAAGCAACACATAAAGACATCCTCTCAACTCTACTTGTCGGACGAACCCCGATAGCGGGAATAGCCTTATCCCTGCACTATTTTCAGACGATGACCTTTTTCCTCTCAGTCGACTGGCATGCGGCCCGGTAGAAACACTGAAGACGTGGCCACGGTCGAAGAGGTTGCGCTCCAACAAATCCAACCAGGACATAACACTTCCTAAAAACAAAAGACAGTCGGATAAAGCTGCGTTCAGGCTTCGTAAGTTGTGTAGTTGTGGTACGCTTATTTGAACGATCATCAGGCAGGAGTGATGTATGTTCGGCGAAATCTTTCATGTCGAAGAAGCTACGATCGAGGGTATTCACTCGGCAATGCGGGCTGGCAGGATCACCACCCGTCAGCTTGTGGAAGCTTATCTGGCGCGTATCGAGCTCTATGATAAAAAAGGGCCTGCCATAAATTCCGTCATTACGATCAATCCGGCGGCCATTGAAGAGGCCGAAGTACTCGACCGGAAATATCGCGAATCCGGTTTCACAGGGCCTCTGCACGGCATCCCGATACTTATCAAGGATAATATAGAAACAAAGGACATGCAGACTACCGGCGGCTCACTGAGCCTGCAAGGATATCAGCCTGCCGATGATTCGCCGATGGTAAGGCGGTTCTGCGAGGCCGGGGCCGTTATACTTGCGAAGGTTAACCTTCACGAATTCGCACTCTGGGGCGAGACTGTGAGTTCACTTCTCGGGCAGACGTTGAATCCTTACGATCTTACCAGGACGCCCGGAGGGTCGAGCGGCGGGACGGGGGCTGCTGTCGCAGCCAACTTCGGAGCTGTCGGCGTCGGCACCGATACGGTCAACTCTATCCGTTCTCCGGCCAGTGCATGCAGCCTGGTAGGCATTAAGCCGACGATTGGGCTCATCACGCGAAGCGGCATCATTCCATATTCACCGACTCAGGATACGCCGGGTCCGATCACAAGGACTGTATCAGATGCCGCGAGGATGCTCGACATTATGGCAGGTCACGATTCTGATGATCCCGTTACCGCCTGGAGTGTCGGCAATATCCCTGAGACCTATACATCGTTTCTGATGAAAGACGGCCTCAGGGGCGCACGGATCGGCATACTGCGGAGCTTTTTCGGTTCAGGGGCTGAACACAAGGAAGTCAACGAGGTAACTCTGAAGTCAATAGATATCATGAAGCGAGAAGGCGCTGAGATTCTGCCGGTCGATGTGCCGCTGGATGCCGACAAGTTACTGGCTGAAGTGAGCGTCAACTTCTATGAATTGAGGGAGTCGCTCAACAGATATCTGGAGAGAGCTGACCCTCCTGCACCGGTCACATCGCTTGAGGATATTCTCGCCTCCGGCAAATATCATCCCGGCATCAAAGCGAATATCTTGAAAGCAATGAGCTTAAGTACCGGCGACAAGGAGTATCAGGCGCGTATGGCAAAACGTCTGCGCCTGCAGGAAACGTATTTAAAGATTATGGCGGATAAGGGACTTGATGCCATTGTCTTTCCGCATCAGAAGTGTCTCGTAGCAATTGTCGGTTATCCACAGTCCGAGAGGAACGGCGTCTTGACAGCAGTCACCGGTTTTCCGTCGATAGCTGTTCCCGCCGGATTTTCGCAACCGACTGAAACCGCCCCCATAGGAGTGCCGATAGGCATCGAATTTGTCGGCAGGCCGTGGAGCGAGCCCGTGTTGATCAGATTAGCATACGCATTTGAGCAGGCTGCAATGGTTCGCCGTCCCCCATCAAGCACGCCGCCTCTCTGACTGCAGCATGTTGAATCCTACCACCAGTATTCCGGATATCTTCTGTCACGGGGGATGTTATTTAAAATGAGGCCGACTATCAGAAGCACGACAGCTCCGGCCCCGGCAGGAATGAAAGGATAGAGGAACCCAAGGTGATGGATTTTGTCGCCGCCGATGACAGCGATGAGGGCGGTTGCGCCTCCGGGGGGATGCACTGTTCTTGTTATCGCCATAGCGGCTATCGCAAACGAAACGGCGACGGTTGAGGCCAGCAGAATGTGGTCCGGCAGGATGGAGAAACTCATAACGCCTGCAAGCCCCGATATGATATGCCCTCCGACGAGATTCCTCGGTTGTGCAAAAGGGCTTTTGATGGCCCCATAAACAAGGACTGCCGAGGCGCCCATTGATCCAATGATAAGGGTAAGGTCCCGCGGTTCGAAGAAGCGGTATGACAGATAGCTGCATGCCCCTATCCCGATAAAAGAGCAGAATAGGGCATAAACGATATCACGCATGGACATGCGCGGAGGTATCTGCGCGCCGCCTTTCATCTTGTCTAAGAATGCCTTCATCGCTGCTGGGCGGCCTTTACTATATCTGCCCGCGAGATGATACCGACAAGTCTGCCATCATTGTCGACCACCGGAAGCCGCTTGATTCTCCTTTCCGATAATATCTTCGCGGCCTCTCCGATATCCGCCCCCCCGCTGATTGTAATGGCCGGCTCAGACATTATATCTCCGACTTTGGCCCCTTTTTTATGGCCGGCAAGGGGCTCGCCCAGCAATTTCCTGATAATATCCTTGAAGGTAAAGCCACTCTCCATTCCTGCGGCTCCGAGTATGTCGGCTTCTGAAACGACGCCGATGACCAAACCGTCATCATCGACGACCGGCAGCCCGCTGATCCGGTTTTCTGATAGAAGCCGTATGGCTGTGGAGATATCATCGTCCTTTCCGACAGCCACAACTTTCGGTGTCATCGTATCGGCGACCGCTACCGATGCCGCGAGTCTTTGACGGGCGTGCTTAAGGGCAAGGGAGTATATCTTTTTCAGGTCCTCTTCTGTGACGTCGACGTACGAGCCCATCTCCTTTAATGCTTCTCTTAAATCCTCATCCGTAAACTCGTAACTGTCCGGCATGTCGACCTCGCATGAATTGTTTATCTACAGAATATCAACAGGGAGGCCAATTTGCTATGATGCGGATCATATCCTATACTTTAGAAATGCAGGGTGCCGATAATTCGCGGGGCCTGACAGCGCGAGGAGGATCAATGCCTAACAGACTAGCCGAAGCAAAGAGCCCCTATCTGCGGAAGGCAGCAGGACAACCGGTAGACTGGATCGAATGGGGCGATGAGGCCTTTGAACAGGCGAAGAAGCGTGACTGTCCGATACTCCTGTCGGTCGGAGGCGTTTGGTGCCACTGGTGTCACGTAATGGCCCACGAGAGCTTTGAGGATGCGGAGATAGCAGGCATAATCAACGAGCGCTATGTCCCGGTCAAGGTCGACCGCGACGAGCGGCCTGATATAGACAGGCGTTACCAGGATGCGGTAATGAGGATTACAGGCAATGGCGGATGGCCTCTTACAGCGTTTCTGACCCCGGAGGGCAAGATATTTTTCGGCGGCACCTACTTCCCGCCGGATGACCGATGGGAAAGACCGGGGCTTAAGACGCTTCTTCTCAAACTCTCGGAATTATACCGCAATGACAGGCAACGCATTGAGGAGGCCGCTGACGAGCTCTATAAAAACATGCTGAATGAGGCTTCGATGGACATGAAATCCGAGTCTGACGAAACCATCATCACCAGAGGTGTCGACGCAACACTCTCCGTGATGGATAAGAACTACGGCGGTCTTGGCAAAGCCCCTAAATTTCATCATGCCTCTGCTTTCGAATTTTTGATCAACTACAATTTCTTTGCGAACGACGGGTTGATCGCAAAGGGTATTACGGATGCGCTCGATGCTATGGCAAAAGGGGGCGTTTACGACCATCTCCTCGGCGGATTCTTCCGGTATTCGACCGACGAAAAATGGATGGTCCCTCATTTCGAGAAGATGCTCTACGACAACGCCGAATTGCTTAAGCTCTATTCGATCGGTTGCCAGGTCTTTGGAAAAGAGCTTTATCGCTCTACCGCTCATGGCATCGTGGCCTATTACAAGGAATACGGCTGCGATGCCGATGGAGGTTTCTATGCCTCGCAGGACGCAGACATCGGCGTGCTCGACGAGGGCGGGTACTATACTTTCTCATCCGCGGAACTGGCGCCGGTCCTCACTACAGACGAATTTAGGGCGATCAGTCTTTACTTCGGAATCGGGACCATGGGAGCGATGCCCCACGAGCCTTCGAAGAATGTCCTCTTCCTGGACAGGGAGCCGGATCGAATAGCAGCAGTAATGAACCGGCCTGTCCCGGAATTGACCGTTCTAATACAATCAGCCAAAGATAAGATGCTCGGGTATCGCGAAGAGAAGAGGGAGATGCCTTATATCGATAAGACAATTTATACGAACTGGAACGGCCTCATGATCGAAGCCCTTTGCATCGCAGGTAATATGCTGGAATTCGGCGAGTATATATCTATGGCTGAGATGGCTGCACAGCGGGTCCTCGGCGATTACTATTCCGGAGGCCCGATATTGCATCGGCATGAAGTCCAGGGGTTTTCGGAGGACTATATCTTTTTCGCGAAGGGGCTACTCGAACTCTATCAGTCGACCCAAAAAGAGGAATATGTTAATGTCGCGAAGAAGCTGATCGACGAGGCGATTAAATTGTTCTGGGACAGTGAACATTGGGGCTTATTTGACGCCAAACCTGGTGGGCAGGGGTACCTTGGTATCGGTGTCAAGAACATCCAGGATTCACCGGTGCAATCAGCAAACGGAGTTGCTCCGCTTCTGCTGATGCAGATAGCCGATGTCACGGGTGATGACAGGTATGTCGAATATGCCGACAAGACTCTCAAGGCTTTTGCTGCCCTGGCGGAAGGCTACCCCACGCTGTCTTATTCATACCTGACGAGCCGGCACGCGTTTCAGGTCGGGACAGTCAAGGTCGAAACATCACAGTTCTTCGGGCAGGCACTGAAGGATTTCAGGCCATATAAGTTTGTAATTAATAAGGGGATTGAAGGGGTACTCGTCTGCGAAAAGAAAACCTGTAGGAAATATGATGAATATCCGCCGAGCAGATGAGGCTGCGATTTCTTCCAGCTTGTCTATACCAAGCCTGAACTCATCTGTCTTAGCATAAGCGTCGTAACCGCCTTTGCGAAGGCCGCCTAATTCACGGCCCAGAAAGGAGTATTTCAGCCCCTCCCGGCAAAGCAGGGCCGCGAGACAA
>JBGOVD010000136.1:0-6016 GCA_041477935.1 Dissulfurispiraceae bacterium
AACATGCTTCTTCTGCGGATATGACTCCACAGCGCTCATAATGGCCGTATTGTCGCTTTCGGTGCCGCAGCTGGTAAAAATGATCTCTTCCGGTTCAGCGCCGATCAGGGCTGCAACCTTGGCCCTCGCCTCCTCGATTCGCCTGTGGAGCTGTCCGCCAAAAATATGCATGCTCGACGGGTTGCCATACAACTCAAAATAGTATGGCTGAATTGCCCCGGCAACCTCCGGCGCAACGGCGGTCGTAGCGTTGTTATCGAGATAGATAGGTTTCATCGGGCCTCCACTACTATATCTTCGCTGACGAGTTCCCTGAGCTTCTGTTCGATGCTCTGGACCGTCACCCCGCCCATCGGGCACGAAACACACATCGCCCGCATAGCGATGATGACCTTGTTTCCCTCCACGTCGAGGAGCTCGAGGTCGCCCCCATCTTCCTGCAGTCTCGGCCTGATCTCCCTTTCGAGGACATCTTGTATAAGGGCGATCTTCTGGAGATTGGTAAGCTTTTTGGGCTCCCCGGGTTTCGGCACTTCCTTGAGCGCCCCGATGTCCTTCAGAATGGCCTCTATGTCGGAAATGCATGTGCCGCAGCCGCCGCCTGCCTTGGTGAAATTGGTGATCTCTTCAACGGTGGTAAGATGATTATCGATGGCCACACGCCGTATCTTCTCTTCCGACACATCAAAGCATTTGCAAACGATCCTTTCATGTGCTTCGGCGGCAGGTTTCTGCGCCTCGCCCCTGTAATCAGCTATCGCCGCTTCGAGGGCCTCCTGTCCCATAACCGAGCAGTGCATTTTTTCCTTAGGCAATCCGCCGAGGTAGTCGGCTATTTCCTGGTTTGTAATCTTCTGCGCCTCCTCGATAGTTTTTCCCTTGATGAGTTCGGTGAGTGCGGATGAGCTCGCGATGGCCGAAGCGCAGCCGAAGGTCTGGAATTTGGCGTCGATGATTTTGCCGGTCTCCTTGTCGATCTTGAGCGACAGCTTCAGTGCGTCTCCACAGGCGATGCTCCCTACTTCGCCTACTGCATCGGGATTTTCGACTTCTCCGACGTTTTTTGGATGAAGAAAAAGGTCTTTGACTTTCTCAGTATATTCCCACATGAATTCATTTTACACAAAGAGCCGTGTGTGTTCAACATGAAGTTACTGTTAGAATAAAAAACCGATGCACATTAAAACGTCACATCAGAGCGATCTCAAGAAGGCTATACTAACCCTCTTCTTCGGCACTGTTACGATTGTCTCAAACATCTATATCACCCAGCCCATCCTTCCGGTACTGAGCACAGATTTCTCCGTCAGCCACGCGACAGCAAGTCTGTCGATCTCTCTTAATATTCTTGCCCTCTCCCTGGCACTGTTGTATTACGGTCCGCTCTCCGACCGCGTCGGCAGAAAGCCGGTAATGGTGGTTACCGGGTTCCTGCTGGCTGTTCCGACGGCGCTGATCGCCTTCACCCACGACTTCACGGTCTTCCTTCTGCTGCGCATCCTCCAGGGGCTATTTGCCGCCGGCATCGCCGCCATCGCCATGGCCTATATAACCGAAGAATTCCCTTCTGCCATCATCGGCCGCGTGATGGGCATTTATATCAGTTCGATGATCACGGCAGGCTTTTTTGGAAGGGTAGTCGGCGGCGTCATGGCCGGACTCCTCGGATGGAGAACAACCTTCATCTTTTTCAGCATGCTGAACATTGCAGGCGCCTGGTCGATGCACAGATACCTGCCTCCGTCCAAGAAGTTCACCGGCAACGCAAGCTTCCGCGAATCTTACAGCGGACTGATCGGACACTTCCGGAACCGGCGTCTCATCGGCACTTGCATCATCGGCTTTCTGCTTTTCTTCACATTCACCGGCTCCTTCACTTATATCACCTTTTACCTGAGTGACATGCCATTCAATCTATCGACCACAGCCCTGGGTCTCATCTTTTTTGTTTATGTGGGAGGCGTCGTCTCGCCGTTTGCCGGCGCTCTTTCGACCAGATTTGGGAGAAGAACCATCATGGGCGCCGGTCTCGGCATCTCATCCGCAGGCATACTCCTGACCCTGGCAGGATCACTGCCTGTCATCATTGTTGCAATGCTGCTTCTCTGTGCAGGTCTATTTACGACCCAGCCTGCATCGAGCGCCTTCGTCGGAGACAATACCAGCTCGGCAAAAGGTTCTGCCACTTCTCTATACCTTTTTTGGTACTATATGGGCGGCAGCGTCGGCGCCATACTTCCGGGGCTGTTTTGGCACGCCTTCGGCTGGCCGGGCGTAGTCGGATCATGCGTGATCGCCATGACGGGGGCTTTCTTATCCCTTTTCGTTCTGTGCCGATAGCCATATACTCCCGGACAATTGACAACAACAAAGGCCAGTAATTAACCTATCATATTGAAACAGATTATTCCCTTCATTTACGGAGCATATAAAACAACCCCTCGGCAAGTATCTGCCCTTGCGCGTCTGATGCCGCCTGTGGCCTTTTATGCCGGGCTTACCCGCATTGTTTTCAGAAACAGCTCACTTGCCAAGCATGGGCATTATGGAAATGAGGATTGGGCAACGAGCAGTCATGAAGTGATGCTGGAACTCGAGAAAGTGGGGCTAATATTCGAAATCGATGGAATGGACAATGTCGCCGGAATCGAGGGTCCCTGCGTCTTTATCGGCAATCACATGAGCGCGCTCGAAACCTTCGTCCTGCCATGCATAATCGAACCCGTTAAAGACACGACCTTTGTGGTGAAGCAAAGCCTCATAGATTATCCGGTTTTCAGATACATTATGAGATCGCGGAATCCTATCACTGTAGGTCGCACCAATCCCCGCGAAGATCTGCGAGCGGTGCTCGAAGGAGGAGCGGAGATACTGGCATCAGGGCGGTCGATCGTCATCTTTCCGCAAACGACCCGGGCTGCTGCTTTCGATCCGAAAGAATTCAACACGATCGGGATCAAACTCGCAAGGAAAGCGAACGTTCCGGTAGTGCCGGTTGCGCTAAAAACCGATGCCTGGGGTAACGGCAGGATGCTCAAGGATTTCGGCGAGATAGATCCGTCGAAAAGAGTTTTTATTAGTTTCGGCGAACCGATGACAATCAAAAACAGGGGCGTCGAAGAGCACGACGCGATTATTGCGTTTGTTGAAGAACATTTAAGAAGATGGAATAATTTGTAGGGGCGCAATTTATTGCGCCCTCCTGAAAATGGCAGACGAATCCGGGCAGACAAATCTGGGCGTGATAAATCACGCCCCTGCAAATAATAACGACAGCACCTGCCGCGCATCGGCAATTAAAAAATCACCTGCAACACATCGTCGATTTCTTTAAGTGCCCTGATTATTCCTGACGCATCGCCCGGCTTAAGATCATCAATCTCAATTCCGGACATTATGCGGTAGAGGCCGTCAAACGCCCCTTTAACATCCAGATCATTATCGATATTTTCGGTAAAGGTCTTTTTAAGCATGACCGCCTCTTTGCCCTCGACAGGTACCGCACGGCCGGCGCGTTTTCCGACTGCTGCGACAAGCTGACTGAACGATCTCAGCTTCCCGGCCACTTCTCCCATACTCTTCCCGGAATAGTTCATCTTCGCCCGATAATGACCGTATGTCAGGAAGAAGCGCACCTCTTCCGCCGAATACCCCTGCGACATGAGAGTATCGACATAAATAATGTTTCCTTTGCTCTTGGACATCTTCTGACCGTTCACAATAAGATGCCGGCAATGCAACCAGTATCGGGCCATCGGGAAAGGCCTGATCGATTCAAGGATAGCGAGTGTATAATCATGGTGTCGGTAAAGGTTATCGATGCCGCCGCAATATATCGAGAGTGTCTTGTCGAAATAGTCGACGATCATACTGGGGTCCTGGATATTCCATGAGGGTCTCCCCCTGCCGATCTTCGTATCCCAGTAAACTTCGTCCCCTTCTCCGTATCCGTGCCACAATATGAAATCTCCGAGATTCCACTGAATTCCCGGATAGGTATCCTGATGAAATCTTACTTTCTTCTTCGGCCATCTCGACATATCGAGACCGAAAAGTTTGCCGAAGCCCTTGAACTTCAGAGGGTCGAAATAGACGTTTCCCTGATACCAGTAAGCGGTCCCGCGTTCGATAAGGTCCTGGATGATGTCGACGGCACGACCGATATGCTCGGATGCCCTCGGTAGATGATCGGGCACCTTCATCTTCAACAACTTCATTTCGCCGATAAACTTTTTAATGTTGAGGTCTGTCAATTTCTTCAGGCTCAGGCCTTCCTTCATTGCCTCTCTGAGCGCCTTGTCCTCCACGTCTGTGATATTCATGCCTCGCCTGACGTGGTGGCCGAGATATTCGAGATAGCGGACGAGAGTATCCTCGAAAAGGAATGTCCTCATATTTCCGATGTGGGCGCGCTGATAAACGGACGGCCCGCAGGTGAAGATGCTAACCATGTCAGGGTTGACCGGCTTGAATGTTTCGATCTTTTTACCGAAGGTGTTGTAGAGCTTGAGCATGAAGTCTCCCATTAATCTAGCGTTATCTATTTAATTTACCTCATTGGGCGCGATAAATCACGCCCCTGCAATTTAAAAAGGACACAGGTAACCCTGCCCCTACACCTTCACTTCTTTCCATTTGCCGCCGTGAAATCTCCGGACCATCAATATCCCCTGGATGAACATCGAAACGATCATCGCAATCCAGACACCGGTCGCCCCATACCCGAGCACAAGGGCCAGCAGATACGCCAGGGGAAGCCTTATCAGCCACATTGCGGTGCCGACAATCCACATCGTTCCCTTTGTATCACCGGCCCCCTGTAGCCCGCCGCCGAGCACAACGCTCAGGGCCATGAAAGGTTCGGAAAGCATATTGAACCTCAGGTATCTGACAGTCTCGGCCAGGACCGCCGGGTCGTCAGTGAAAACAGCAGCGATCTTCTCCGCAAGAATAAAGATGATAAGGGCCATAAGGCTCATGAGGACCACGCCGGTCATTCCTATCTTCCACCCGACCTTTTCAGCCCTGTCCGGATTGCCGGCGCCCAGGTTCTGCCCGATCAGGACCGATGCAGCCATGTTAAGCGCGAAAGCAGGGAGAAAGATGACCCCTTCGATCCTGAAGCCGTTAGTAATCGCTGCAAGGGCCGGGATGGACGCTTCACCCAGGCGGCTCAAAATATTGTAGAGGATAATGCTTCCTGCATTCCAGGCGATCTGAAGCAATGCCGCAGGCCAGCTATGCTCAGCATTTTCCTGATGATCTCCCCGGACAATGTCCATGGGAACTTATAGATCGGAGCCCAGCTTCCAAACCTGAAAAAAAGGAGGTTCATGATGGTCCCCACCGTTACGGCACAGGCGGAGGCCACAGCTATTCCGATATAACCCATTGCCGGGAACGGAAATACCCCGAAGACAAGAACGAAATTGAAAATAATGTTGATGACGCTGACCACGGTCATAGTAAGGAGCGGCTTCTTTACCTCGCCGCATGCCCTGAATAATGAGTTCGAGATAATCAAAAGATAATTGGACCCGATCGCGAGAGCGAAGACCTGAAGGAATTTGCCTGCCATCTCCCTGATCTCCATGGGGAAACCTATGAGCACGACTATTTCCTTATAAAATAAAAGTCCTGGAAGCGTCAAGGCTACAGCAATGATGCCTCCAAACATCAGGGATTGCCGGGCAACCTCGACGGCCTTCCCGGACTCTCCTGCCCCGACGGCCCTGGCAACGAGAGCAAGACTGCCTATGCTTATGGCGTTGGCGATTATGATGGTAAGAAATGACAGCTGGCTGACGTATCCGACTGCAGCCTGGACCTGCGGGCTTATAAATCCCGCGACGTAGACGTCCACGATGCCGACCAGAAAATTGAGGAGCATAATAATGAGCATTGGCCATGACATTTGCCATATGTTAGCCCAGAGGCTCCCGATGGTCAGGTCAACAGTTCCGTTATTGAGTTTCAAAAAGTCCTCCCAGACATCTATATATAATACATTGTGCCG